>NZ_JBNZGA010000003.1:0-146159 GCF_050573415.1 Paenarthrobacter sp. NEAU-H11
AGCATTCGACGACGTTGACGGCGAGGCCGCCCATGGCCGTTTCCTTGTATTTGGAGCTCATGTCCTTGCCGGTCTCCCGCATGGTCACGATGACCTCGTCCAGCGAAACCCGGTGCGAGCCGTCGCCCCAGAGCGCCATCTTCGCCGCGTTGATCGCCTTCGCCGCCGCGATCGCGTTCCGTTCAATGCAGGGCACCTGCACCAGGCCCCCGATCGGATCACAGGTCAGGCCCAGGTTGTGCTCCATCGCGATCTCCGCGGCGTTCTCCACCTGCGCCGGAGTCCCGCCCATCACCTCCGCCAGCCCTGCGGCGGCCATCGACGACGCCGAGCCCACCTCGCCCTGGCAGCCCACCTCAGCCCCCGAAATCGACGCCTGCTCCTTGTACAGGACCCCCACCGCGCCCGCGGCGAGCAGGAACTTCACCACCACATCCTCCCGGTCCGCCCGGGACGCGTTCTCCATCCCCGGCGCGAAATGCAGCGCGTAATACAGCACCGCCGGGATGATCCCCGCCGCCCCGTTCGTCGGCGCCGTGACCACCCGCCCGCCCGAGGCGTTCTCCTCATTGACCGCCAGGGCGATCAAATTAACCCACTCCTGCCAATACTTCGGATCATGGAACTCGGCCCCGTCGCCTTCGTCCTCGGACCCGGCCGGCCGGGCGCTTTCCTTCCGCAGCCGGTCATACCAGTCCGGGGCCCGGCGGCGGACCTTCAACCCGCCCGGCAGCACCCCCTCACGCTTCAGCGACGCGGCCACACACCCCTCCATCACCGAATAGATGTGCAGCAGGCCCGCCCGGATCTCCCCCGGGGTGCGGCTGTCCTCCTCGTTCACCCGCATCACATCACTGATGCCCAGCCCCGTTTCCCGGCAATGCTCCAGCAACTCCGCCGCGGTCCGGAACGGCAACGGCAGCTCCTTCTTGGACTCCTCCAGCTCCAGCTGGGCCGCGTCCTCCTCACCCTCACGGACAATGAACCCGCCGCCCACCGAAAAGAACGTCGCCGCATGCAGAACCTCGCCCGACGCGTCGGAGACCGTGAACGTCATCCCGTTCGTGTGCCGCGGCAGGACAGTCAACGGCCGCAGCACCATATCCTTCACCCCGTACGGCAACGCCACCGCACCGGCCAGCTGCAGCAACCCCGTCTCCGCGATCGCCGCCAGCCGCTCCTCCACCTCCTCCGGCAAAATCAGCTCCGGATGGAACCCCTCCAAACCCAGCAAAATGGCCGTCATCGTCCCATGCCCGTGGCCCGTCGCCGCCAACGACCCATACAAATCCACCCGCAACGACGCCACCCCCGCCAGCACCCCCGAGCCCTTGAGCTCCTCAGCAAAAACAGCAGCAGCCCGCATCGGCCCCACAGTATGAGAACTCGAAGGTCCGATCCCAATCGAAAACAGATCAAAGACGCCAACGGCCATGGTGGGATTCCTAACGAGACGTGTAATAGGTGGGTGGAGCGTCACCAAGGCGACGTGGGCACGAGCGCCGGCGGAGCCGGGCTTTTCGGAAGCGTGCGTCAGAGGCGAGGAACGAGCCAGCACGCGTGAAAAGTCCGGTCCGCCGTCGCGGACGCAACCGAGGTCAGGACAGTGGTGCGACGCCCGGGTAGAGCGGGTGGGCTTTGGCGAGGGCTTCGACGCGGTGACGCAGCCCCGAAAGGTCGGCGTCGGCGTCGGCCGTCAATGCCTCGGCTATGATGTCCGCGACCTCGCGGAAGGCATCCTCGCCGAACCCGCGCGTTGCCAGCGCAGGCGTGCCGATCCGGAGGCCGGAGGTCACCATCGGTGGCCGCGGGTCGAAGGGGACGGCGTTGCGGTTGACGGTGATGTCGATGGCCGCGAGGCGGTCCTCGGCCTGCTGCCCGTCGAGCTCGCAGTTGCGCAGGTCGACCAGGACCAGGTGCACATCTGTGCCGCCGGAGACCACGCTGATGCCCTTGGCCGTGACGTCCGGCTGGACCAGGCGCTCGGCGAGGATCCGGGCGCCGGCAAGGACGCGCTGCTGGCGCTCCTTGAACTCGGCGGACGCGGCGATCTTGAACGCCACGGCCTTGCCCGCAATCACGTGCTCCAGCGGTCCGCCCTGCTGTCCGGGGAACACAGCCGAGTTGATCTTCTTGGCGATTTCGGCGTCGTTCGTCAGGATGATGCCGCCGCGCGGACCGGCGAGGGTCTTGTGCGTGGTGGACGTGGTCACGTGCGCGTGGGGCACCGGCGACGGGTGCAGGCCGGCGGCCACGAGCCCGGCGAAGTGCGCCATGTCCACCATGAGGTAGGCGCCCACGGAATCAGCGATGCGGCGGAACTCGGCGAAGTCCAGCTGCCGGGCGTAGGCGGACCAGCCGGCCACGATCAGCGCCGGCCTGGTCTCCTGGGCCAGGCGCTCCACCTCGGCCATGTCCACTGTGTGGGTGTCCTCGCGGACGCCGTAGGGGACCACGTTGTAGAGCTTGCCGGAGAAGTTGATCTTCATGCCGTGGGTGAGGTGCCCGCCGTGGGCAAGGTTCAGGCCCATGATGGTGTCGCCCGGCTTGATCAGCGCGTGCATCACCGAGGCGTTGGCCTGGGCGCCGGAGTGCGGCTGCACATTGGCGAACCCCGCGCCGAAGAGCGCCTTGATCCGGTCGATGGCGAGCTGTTCGATGACGTCCACGTGTTCGCAGCCGCCGTAGTAGCGCTTGCCCGGGTAGCCCTCGGCGTACTTGTTGGTCAGCACCGAGCCCTGCGCCTGCATGACGGCCACGGCGGTGTGGTTCTCGGAGGCGATCATCTCCAGGCCGTCGCGCTGGCGGGTGAGTTCGTCGTCGATCTTCGCGGCGATCTCCGGGTCCAGGGTGGAGAGGTCCGCGTCGAGACTCGGCGAAACCACCTGCTCGAAGGCCGTCACTGTACCGGTGCCTGCTGCCGCGCTGCTCACAGTTCGCCGCCGTTGGCTGCCGCGTATTCCTCAGCGGACATCAGCGGGCCTTCTTCGGTGACGGCCACCTTGAAGAGCCAGCCGGCGCCGTAGGGATCGTTGTTGATCAGGGCGGGGTCGGAGACCACTTCGTCGTTGATCTCGACAACTTCGCCGGTGACGGGAGCGTAGAGGTCGGAGACGGACTTGGTGGACTCCACCTCGCCGCAGGTCTCCCCCGCGGTCACGGTGGAGCCAACCTCGGGGAGGTCCACGTACACGATGTCGCCGAGGGCTTCGGCGGCCACAGCTGAGATTCCGACGCCGGTGGGCCCGGATCCGTCAGCAGCAACCCATTCGTGCTCGGCGGAGTACTTCAGTTCAGCAGCAACTTTTGCCATGTGTTTTTCCTTAGGTTCGTGTTTGAGAAAGTGAGGGAGCGTCGGCCCAAAACCCGCATCAAGTGAGAGAGCGTCGGCCCAAAACCCGCATTAAGTGAGAGAGCGTCGAGGGCCGGCGAGGCTGGCATCCGGCAGCATGCGTCAAAGCGACGAAGGAGCAGCATGCAGAGGATGTCAGCCCCGCCGGGGCGGGCGTTACTTCTGGCGCTTGTAGAACGGGAGTGCTACTACTTCGAAGGGCTCCGGCTTGCCGCGGAGGTCGATGTCCAGGGCGGTGCCGGGTTCTGAGTGTTCGACGTCGACGTAGGCCATCGCGATCGGGTACCCGAGGGTGGGTGAAGGCTGGCCGGAGGTCACCTCGCCCACGACGTTGCCGTCCTTGAGGACCGGGTAGTGGCTGCGGCCGGCGCGGCGGCCCAGGCCCTTGAGTCCCACGAGCTTGCGGCCGGACGTGGAGCCTGCGCCGAGTGCTTTGAGTTCGGCGAGCACGGCCTTGCCCACGAAGTCGGATTCCTTGGCCAGCGAAACCACGGGGCCCAGGCCGGCTGCGTAGGGGTTGCCTTCGCGGGAGAGCTCGTTGCCGTAGAGCGGCATGCCCGCTTCGAGGCGGAGCGAGTCGCGGCAGGCCAGGCCTGCGGGGATGAGCCCGTGGCCGGCACCAACTTCCAGCAGCGCGTCCCACAGACCGGCGGCGTCCTCATTGGGGATGTAGATCTCGAAGCCGTCCTCGCCGGTGTACCCGGTGCGGGCCAGCAGCAGGTCCTGCCCGTTAATTTCCACCTCGACGGCCGCGTAATACTTCAGCTCCGTCACCAGGGAGTGTTGATCCGCAGGAACGAGCGTCAGCAGGATGGCCTCGGCGTTCGGTCCCTGCACCGCGATGAGGGAGGTCTCGGCGGAAACGTCGTTTACGGTGACGTCGAAGCCGGCAGCCCGCTCGGCCAGCGCTGCGGCAACCACCGCAGCGTTGCCGGCGTTGGGCACCACAAGGTACTTGTCTTCACTCCGCCGGTAGGAAATGAGGTCGTCGATGATGCCGCCGTCTTCCTGGCAGATCAGCGAGTACTTGGCCTTGCCCACGGCAACCGCGGACAGCTTGCCGGCCAGGGCGTAGTCCAGGAAGGCTGCGGCGTCCGGGCCGGTAACCCACACTTCGCCCATGTGGGAGAGGTCGAACAGTCCGGCGGCGTTGCGGACAGCGTGGTGTTCGGCCAGCTCGGAGTTGTACTTCAGGGGCATCTGCCAGCCGCCGAAGTCGGTGAAGGATGCGCCGGCAATCTTGTGCTGCTCATAGAGCGCGGTGTAGTTCTCAGTCATCACGGAATCCTTAGTTCTCAAACTCGGAAAGAGGCGGGCAGGAGCAGACCAGGTTGCGGTCCCCTGCCGCGCCGTCGATGCGGCCGACGGGCGGGAAGTACTTGTCCTGCCGGAGCGATGCCACCGGGAAGGCGGCCTGTTCGCGCGGGTACGTCCGGTCCCATTCAGAGGAGACGACGGCGGCGGCCGTGTGGGGTGCGTTGCGCAGCGGGGACTTCTCAACGGTGAAGTCGCCGGCGGCCACCTGGTCGATTTCCTTGCGGATGGTGATCATGGCTTCGATGAAGCGGTCGATCTCCGCGAGGTCCTCGGACTCGGTGGGCTCCACCATCAGGGTGCCCGCCACCGGGAAGGACAGCGTGGGGGCGTGGAAGCCGAAGTCGATGAGCCGCTTGGCCACGTCCTCGGCCGTGACACCCGTGCGGGCGGTCAGCTCGCGCAGGTCAAGGATGCACTCGTGCGCAACGAGGCCGCTTTCACCGGTGTAGAGGACCGGGAAGTGCTCGTCCAGGCGGGCTGCGACGTAGTTCGCAGCCAAGAGCGCGGACTTGGTGGCCTCGGTCAGGCCCTGCCCGCCCATCAGCTTCACGTACGCCCAGGAGATCGGGAGCACACCGGCGGAGCCGAAGCGCGAAGCGGAAATCGCGACGCCATGCCCGGCTTCATGGGCGGCCTTGTTCGCGTCGCCCGGCATGAACGGTGCCAGGTGTGCCTTGGCAGCAACCGGGCCGACGCCGGGTCCGCCGCCGCCGTGCGGGATGCAGAAGGTCTTGTGCAGGTTCAGGTGGGAGACGTCGCCGCCGAACTTGCCCGGCTGGGCGAGGCCTACAAGTGCGTTCAGGTTGGCGCCGTCAACGTACACCTGGCCGCCGGCGGCGTGGATCGCGTCGCACACCTCGCGGACATCGGAGTCGTACACGCCGTGCGTGGACGGGTACGTGATCATGATGGCCGAGAGGACGTCCTTGTGGGCCTCGATCTTGGCCTGCAGGTCGGCGTGGTCGATGGTGCCGTCTGCAGCGGTGGCAACAACCACAACCTTCATGCCCGCGAGCACGGCGGAGGCGGCGTTGGTGCCGTGCGCCGATGCCGGGATCAGGCAGACGTTGCGCTGCTGGTCCCCACGGGAGTGGTGGTAGCCGCGGATCGCCAGCAGGCCGGCGAGCTCGCCCTGGGAGCCGGCGTTGGGCTGGATGGATACCTGGTCGTAGCCGGTGATTTCGGCGAGGTCGGCTTCCAGGCCCGCAATCAGTTCGCGCCAGCCCTCGGTCTGGGAGTCGGGGGCGAACGGATGGATAGAGGCGAACTCCGGCCAGGAGATGGCTTCCATCTCGGCGGTGGCGTTCAGCTTCATGGTGCAGGAGCCCAGCGGGATCATGGTGCGGTCCAGTGCCAGGTCCCGGTCGGAGAGGCGGCGGATGTAGCGCAGCAGCTGGGTCTCGGAACGGTGCGTGTTGAACACCGGGTGCTGCAGGTAGCTGGAGGTGCGCAGCACCGATTCGGGCAGCTCGAAGCCCTCACCGGACACAACCGGACCGGCGCCAAAGGCGACGGCAACCGCGGCGAGGACCTCCGGCGTCGTGGTTTCATCAACGGAAACGCCAACGGTGTCCGCGTCGATGAGGCGCAGGTTGATGCCGCGGGCTTCGGCGGCGGTGATCACCTTGGCGGCCTTGCCGGGAACACTGACCGTGAGGGTGTCGAAGAAGGTGTCGGACACCAGTTCGCGGCCGGCGGTCTTCAGCGTGGCGGCCAGGGCGCGGGCGTTGTTGTGGACAGTCTCGGCGATCGCCTTCAGGCCGTCGGGGCCGTGGTAGACGGCGTAGAAGGAGGAGACGATGGCCAGCAGCGCCTGCGCGGTGCAGATGTTGGACGTGGCCTTCTCGCGGCGGATGTGCTGCTCGCGGGTCTGCAGTGCCAGGCGGTAGGCCGGGACGCCGGCGTTGTCCTTGGAAACGCCCACGATGCGGCCGGGGAGGGTGCGTTCCATGCCGTCGCGGACGGCCATGTAGGCGGCGTGCGGCCCCCCAAAGAACAACGGCACGCCAAAACGCTGGGTGGAGCCGACGGCGATGTCCGCGCCCTGCTCGCCCGGCGGGGTAATGAGGGTGAGGGCCAGGAGGTCGGCGGCGACGGTGACCAAGGCGCCGCGGTCCTTGGCTTCGGCGATGACGGCGGACTGGTCCCAGACGCGGCCGGAGACGCCGGGCTGCTGCAGGACGACGCCGTTGATGTCGCCGTCGGGAAGTCCGTTGGTGAGGTCTGCAATTTCCACCTCAAAGCCCAGGGCTTCGGCACGGCCCAGCACGATGGCGATAGTCTGCGGCAGGAGGTCGGCGTCGAGGACGGTCTTGCCGTCCTTCGCCGTCTTGGACTTGTTGGCGCGGCGCATCAGCAGCACGGCTTCGGCGACGGCGGTGGCTTCGTCGAGGAGGGAGGCGTTGGCCACCGGGAGCGCGGTGAGGTCCTGGACCATGGTCTGGAAGTTCAGCAGCGCCTCGAGCCGGCCCTGGGAAATCTCCGGCTGGTACGGGGTGTAGGCGGTGTACCAGGCGGGGGCTTCAAGGATGTTGCGGCGGATCACCGGCGGCGTCACGGTGTCGTAGTAGCCCTGGCCGATCATCTGCACGGCCGTCTTGTTCTTGCCGGCCAGCTTGCGGAGCTCGGCGAGGACCTGCACTTCGCTGAGGGCGCCCTCAAGGGTGAGCGGCTTGTCCTGGCGGATGGAATCCGGAACTGCGCTGTCCACGAGGCCATCAAGGGTGTCGTAGCCGACGGCCTTGAGCATGGTGTCGATGTCGGACTGGCGGCGCGCGCCGATATGGCGGTCTGCGAAGGTGGTTGGGGACGATTGAACCGTCATGAGAGGAACTCCATAATTCAGGTGGCAACCGGTGCCACTTTGATTCGGGTTCCTCCCCGCTCTGTATTGGACCTGAGAGTTTTGCGTTGCCCTGCTGTTCAGCGGGGCGCCACTTGCACCGTCGGTGAGCCCGGTTGCCCGGACTGCTTTCCAGAGTTGCCTTGCCGCGGCGGTACGTGGGCCTGAGAGATTCCTGGGGAGGATTTGCTCCTACGGCGCCTGCAGAACGTACCGGCAGGACTCTCCCGCCGCAGATCATAAGCACGTGCCACTGGTCGGTGACACGGCTCACACCTTACCGGGTTATGGGGCTGGATGCAAAATTCGCGTCTTTCCAAGGCAGGCTTACGACGGCGGGACGCGCCGGACGTGCTCGAAGGCATGAGGTGCACGGAGGCAGTGCAATTAGGAAGCTTCCGGAAGTTCTAGCGGGAGGCTTCCCTGCCCAGCCGGTACCCCGCCCAGAACGCCAGGACGAGCAGTCCGACGACGGCGACGGCCAGGCCGATCTGTGTACCTTGGGTAACCAAGGCGATGCCGCTGCCGCTGAAAAGCTGGTTGCTCAGCGGCGCGTAGGCGAACCAGCCGAAGCTGGCGTCCGCGTTGCTCCATGCGACGAGGCACCCCGCCACTACCGTCACAAGGCCAGCGATGGGAACGACGGCGGCAAGAACCCGGGCAGGCGGCGGAGTTTTGCGGTCTTCAGGTGCGTTGTTGTCCCCCATGCAGGCGAGTCTAGCCGGGCCGCCCCCGGCGTCCGGCTCCGGGGCAAGACAGGCTCCGGGCAGCGGGTTTAGGCTGGGCGGATGTTGACCATAGGCAGCACCGTCCTCGGCGTCAACGACGTCGCCCGCGCAACCGCCTTTTGGCACGCCGCCCTCGGCTACGTCCCGCAGGAGCCCGGGGACGAAACCTGGGTGATCTTAGTGCCGGCTTCGGGCCCGGGAGCGCAGCTCGCCCTCATGCTGAGCGAAACGCCGGTCCAGGAGCACCCGCGCATTCACCTGGACCTGTATGCGGACGATCAGGGCGCCGAGGTGCAACGGCTGGTTTCACTCGGCGCCCAGCGCGTCGACTGGGACCTGTACCCGGAGAACCCCGATTTCGTGGTCCTCGCCGACCCCGACGGCAACAGGTTCTGCGTCGTTGACAAAAGTCCGCGGTAGCCCCGCCGTCGAACCTTGAACTTCCGGCCGGGTCAGTTTTCAGGCAGTTGCCCGGCCAGCCCCTGCAGTGATGGTTCCCGGCCCAGCTCCACATGGGCGAACGCCAGCGCTGCCGCAAGTTCGGCCTTGCCGTCATAGATGGCCCGGCACAGGCTCAGGTGCTCCGCGCACTGGACCTGGGGATCACGATGCCCGGTCAGGGTGAAGAGCCACTGCATCCTGCCCAGCAGAGGCTTCATGGAGTACTCCAGCAGCGAGTTGCCTCCCATCGAGACGATCTCCGCGTGCAGGGCCGTGTTGATGAGCGGGATCTCCGTGTGGTCGTGGCGCAGGGTTGCTTCTTCGGCCTTGTCCATCATGTGCTGCAGGCGCGCTGTGGACTCACCCCGGGCGGCGGCCTGGGCGGCGAGCCGCGCGGCGAGGACCTCGAGGCTGAGCCGGACATCAAAGAGTTCATTGACGTCCCTCAGGGTGATCTGCTTGACGGTGGCCCCGCGCCGTGGCGAGGTGTCAATGAAACCTTCGGCTTCCAGCTGCTGGAGGGCTTCGCGGACGGGGACCCGGGAAACGTCCAGGGCCTGTGACAGCTCGCGTTCCCTGAGCCGTGAACCGGGCGCGAAGTCACCCGAGATGATCAACTCCCGGATCCGTGCACGGGTAGCATCAGCCGAAGACGCGGGTGCGTCCGCCTGGGTACTCAAAGATGCCTCCTGTTGGTTCCAGTGCCCTGCTTCCGGGCTGCCTCAGTTATTCAGCTCCACGCGGGTGCCGACCCCCTGGTTGAGTGCAGCGTCATACAGGAGCCTCCCGATGGCAAGGTCCTGCAGGCCGATACCCACCGAATTGAACAAGGTTATGTCCTCATCCCCCAGACGGCCTGCTTTTATCCCGGCCGCCACGTCACCAAGTTCGGCTTCCACATCGTCAAAGCCCATGACGCCTTCAGCCACAGGGACGATCAGTCCCCCTGACTTCGCTTGGGCCGTGGCCAGGCTGTCCACGAAGACCCGCGCCCGCGCCATACCCGCTGAGTCAATCTCCCGGTGGTCAGGCCGCGGACGGGATCCGACGGCGTTGACGTGCAGTCCGGGCTGGAACCACTCCCCCTTGACCAGCGGCTCAACCGCTGGCGTGAGGGTGCACAGCACGTCCGAGTTCTCAACAACTTCCTGCACACTGGCGGCCCGCGTGATGTGCAGCCCGTATGAGGAAATCCGGTCACAGAACGCAGCGACCGTCTCAGTGGAACGGGACCACACCACGACATTTTTTATCGGCAGGACGGCCAGCATGGCTTCCACATGTGCCACCGCCAGGGCCCCCGCCCCCACCAACCCCAAGGTGGCACTCCCGGGCCTGGCAAGCAGCTTGGTCGCCACCGCGCTGGCAGCGGCCGTACGGACCCGGGTGGGGACTTTACCGTCCAGGATGGCCAGTGTTTCACCGGTCAGCTGGCTTACGAGCATGATGGTGGACCGCTGCGAGGGCAGGCCGGCCCCACCGTTGGACGGGATGTCCGCCAGTAGTTTCACGGATGCCAGCTCCTCCGGCCCGGACAGCGCCGCCATCGGCAGGAACCGGGCATCCGACGACGGCAGGAGGAGCGAATCCGGCGCGGGCTGGACAGCGGTACCTCGGCTCAGGCCGGCAAAGACGCGTTCGACGGCGGCAATGGTTCCGGGCATATCGGCCAGGGTTTCGAGCTCGGAGGCTTTGAGGATCAGGGTCATGGGGGTCGCTTTCGGAATGGAAGGGGGCGTTAGCTTGGGCGGTCAGGGTTGGCGGGGAAACCCCGCCCTGAGAGGCACGGTGGCTCAGAGGCTGTTCCTGACAAGGACTCCCTGCGCCACCACGGCCCGGATTCCTTCCAAGGCAGAGCCGCTGGACAGGGGATCAGAGTCCACAATGACGGCGTCCGCGAAGGAACCGGGCACCAGCCGGCCGGCGTTTTCACTCCAGCCCAGCAGCGCGGCGGCATTGACCGTGGCGGCCCTCAGGGCTTCCAGGGGGGAAAGCCCGGCCTCACTCAACAGGCGGACTTCCGTGCCGATCGGAGTCACGTCGGATCCGAACGAGTCCGTCCCCGCAACGACGGTCACGCCGGCATCATGGGCGGCTTTCACGGCTGCTTTGATGATGGGTGTGTACTCCTTGCCCCGGGCGGCAAGGATTGGGTTGGACGAACCCGCCATGCTGGTGATGGCATCCATGGTGGGTGTGAAGTACGTCCCCTGCCTGGACATCCGGGAGATGGTCTCTTCGGTGACGAAGACTCCGTGCTCGATGCTGCGCACCCCTGCCCGGACCGCGCCGTCTATCCCTTCGGCACTGTAGGCATGGCACAGCACACCCGCTTTGCCTGCCGCCTTGACCACGGCGGAGAGCTGATCGTAGTTGTAGACCAGCTCACGGGGATCCTGCTCCGGCAGGCCCGCCCGGGGGTTGGCCCTTGTCTTAATCACCTGCGCGCCGCGGTTCAGGTTCACGCGCGTGAGGTAGGCGAGATCGCCCGTTTCCCTGACTCCGCCAGCCAGGGAGGCAAGGGGTGCAAGGTCAGGGTCGGCGAGGAGCGAGTCCCCCAGCTCGGGTGAGACGAACAGCCCGGCAGGGCTCATCCGGGGCGAGGCTCCGGCGGCCCAGGCAGGCAGGGCGGCCAAGGCGACGTCCTGGTAAAAGCTGCTCGAGCCGCTCCTGACGCTGGTTGCTCCGCCCTGCAGAATGGCGCGCGCATCCGACAGCGCGTTCGCATGGACATGCACGTCGATGAGTCCTGGAATGACCCAGCGGCCGGAGGCGTCCACCACGTGTGCCCGCCCGGCAAGCGCGGCCACTGCACGTCGCGTTTCCTCCCGGGTACCGACCGCACTGACCTTTCCTCCTTCCAGCACCAGGACGCCGTCATAGACAGCGTCGCCGGTCTGGGGATCCACGATGGTGCCGCCTTCGATGATCATCGGCGGCGGCGAAGCGGGACGCCCACGGCGGCCGGGGCCTGCCGTGTTGCCCTCCGCTTTCGCCGCCGGGGCATTTCCCAGCTGGGCGGCAAGGCTGGCCACCGAGATCCCGGCGAGGGCGGCTGCTCCGGCGAGGATCCCGCGGCGCGGAACGGCCGGGGAAGGGAGGGCGGCGGGGGTGTGGTCGTGCAGGCACATGGTTTCTCCAAAGGGATGAGCCCTGCGGCGGAAGCGCGGGGTCCGTGGACGGGTCAATGTCAAGCGATTGGCGGGGGCGGTCGAGCTTCGCCCCCTACGTACTGGTGGCCCCGAATGCGTTCACAATAGCCCCACTGGTATACCAAGGACTAGCGTGGGCGGGAATGCGAATTGCCGGAGCCAGGTTAGGAAACGCCTGCCGGAGCGACGATGTCCGCTGGCGGATACGTGGGCGGAAACAGCTCATCAGGGTCCCGGCGCCGGCTGTCCCGCTCGGAGTAGGCTGCCCGCATCCGGTCGAACAGTTGCTGCCCCTCGGCCCGCAGGGACTCGAGGTCCAGGCCGGGCAGCGTGCCGTCGACGACGACGGCACGCCCGGCCACGAAGGTATCGGTCACCTGGCGGGCCGTGCCGTTCAGCACGAGTGTGCGCAGCGGGTCCTCGACGACACCATCTGCGAAGCCGGCCAGCGAGACTACCGTAATGTCCGCCTGCATACCGGGCGCAAGCCTTCCCAGGTCCGGCCGCCCAAGGGCCGTGGCCCCGCCGAGGGTGGCGGCGTCGAAGTAGTCAGCCAGGGCGCCTGCGTCGGGCCTTTCCTCGACCAGCCGGGTCAGGTGCATCCCCACGTCGATGCCCCGAACCAGGTCCGGAGGGAAGGAATCGGTGCCCAGGCAGAGATTGACGCCGGCCTCGCGGAAACGGTCGAATGACACAAGCTGCTTCTGGTAGCGGAAGGACGTCAAGGGGCAGTGGACAATGCTGACGCCGTGCCTGGCCAGCAGGTCCAACGGGCCTCCGGCGGCCGCCGCAGCAGGATTCCTGGCGTCAATCACCACGCCGTGAGGAATGAGGAGGCGGGTGCCGAAAAGGCCCGTGGATTCCAGAAGTTCCAGCACGCTGCGCCCGGCAGAGCGCAGCAACAGCCCGTCTTCCAGGGGAGATTGCAGACAGTGCAGCCGCACGAGGGCGTCCCGCTCACGGGCAATCCGGGCAGTCTCCCGCATGAGGTTTTCGGACAAGGTCTCAATCCGGCACGGGAGCAGGACGCCCGTGATAAGCGGGTCCGCGAGGTCAGCCGCGAAGTCCAGGAAATCCTGTGCGTCCTGCAGCCCGGCAACCCCGCGGGCCTCATCGAAGTGGACTTCGCGGTCCCCCGCCGCAGTGGTGACGTGGACCCCCGACCGGTAGGCCGGCCCGAGGTAGCCCCGGAGTCCGATCCGACGGCTGGTCCGCGCCATGTCCACCAGTTCATCGAGCCCTTCGGCCCAGGAGCTGTGGATCTCCGAGGCAATCGGCATATAGGTGGTAATGCCGTGCAGTGCCAGTTGCGCCAGCGCGAACTCCCGCACCTTGGCGCGTTCAGCCGGGCTGAACACATCCCGGCGGTTGTTGGCAAAGTAGTTCTCGGACCACAAGTGGCCGGCGGCAACTTCAGGCGAAGGCCACGAGTCGAGGATGAGGTGGTCGATGTCGGCGAGCGCATCCAGGTCAATCAGTCCGGGGATGACCAGGCTCTTGCCGTAGTCGCGTTCCTCATCCACGGGACCGTCATAGCCGCGGCCGACAAAGACGATGACAGCACCTTCGAACACGACTTCGCCGTGCTCAATGAGGGTGTGCTGTTTTCCATCAAAACCCAGAACGTACCGGGCGGAGATTTTCGTGTACATCGTGCCTCCTTGCACCTGGGCGCCGGGCGTGGGTTCCGGGCGCCTACAAAAATGTGACTTGCCTCTCACTGGGTACGAGTATACAGTCTTTTGGTATACCAGAGCGACATTCCCGAAACCTGGGCTGTATATCGCTCGCTCCTCCCCGTTCCCCCTCGAAAGGCCTGCGTCATGCGCAATGAAGCGAAGACCACAGGCGGCACCGCATCCGTCCTAGTGGACGCGGTACCGTCGCATACTTTCCGTGCCCGCCCCGCCCTGTGGTTCGCAATGATCGCGCTATCCACCGCCGTTTGTGCCGCGGCCATCATGATCGGAACCCATAAATTCCACCTCGGCCCCGCCGCGATTGTCCTGATGCCAATCCTGTGGACCGTGCTCATCGGCGGCTTCCTGGGAGTCCAGAGATGGAAACCAATCGGCGGGCGTGCCCGTGCGGTGTCCACCCACCTCATGGATGTCTCCATCGTGTTCTTCCTCGCGGGCCTCGGCACGCAGATCGGGCCGTCCTTGACGAAGTTCACGAACATCGGTCCCGCGATCCTGCTGCAGGAGGTGGGCCATGTGGTGGGCACAGTGATCCTGGCACTGCCGGTCGCGGTTGCGCTTGGCCTGGGCCGCACAGCCATCGGTGCCACGTGGTCGATTGACCGCGAGTCCTACCTTGCTTTCGCGATCCAGCGCTTTGGCGTCCGTTCCCCCGAGTACCGCGGCGTATTCGCGGTGTGGGTTTTGGGCAGTGTATTCGGTGCCGTGTTCATCTCGCTGTTGGCGGGCCTTCTGGGTGGACTGGACTTCTTTGACCCGCGGGCCCTCGCGCTGGGTCTTGGACTCGGGTCCGCCTCCATGATGCTCGGCGGCGTGGGTGCCCTGTCCATCCTGTATCCGGAGATGGCGGGCGAGATCATGGCCCTTGCTGCCCTGTCCAATCTGGTGACCAACATCGTCGGCTTCTACGCCGGCGTTTTCATCGCGCTGCCTATGTGCCAGAAGCTTTACACGATGTGGTCCCGCATTTTCGGGCGGGACGATCTGGGCCGCCGTGTCCGCGGCGGCGCTCTCCTTGGTTCCGCAGCTGGTGGCAAAACAGGCGGATCCGCCCACGCGCGCTCCGGCGCGGCCGCTGTGGAAGCGGATGAGCCGGCCGTCACTGACACCGTGGACGTCAACGGCATCGAAGCGGACCCCACTGTTCTCCGTTCCCCCAAGACGTGGCTCACCGCCTTCGCCGCGACGGGAGTGGCAGGCATCCTGCTGAACACGCTGGGCACGGGTTCAATGCGACCGCTGGATGTGGTCGGCGTGACCATCCTGCTGGTCCTTACTGCCATCGCCCTGGTCCTCGCCAGGCTCGTTCCGGCGGTTCCGTCCAGCATCTGGGTCCTTGCCCTTGCAACGATTGCGTCCGCGACGTTCCTGCCCATCGGCCCCTTCATCGCCTCCACCACGCAGAACATCAACGTCCTCTTCGCAGGCCTGCCAATGATCGCCCTGATCGGCATGTCACTGGGCCGTGATGTGAAGGCACTCCGCTCACTGAGCTGGAAGATCATCATCGTCGCCCTGATGACCTTCACCGCGAGCTTCGTTGCCGCCGCAGTGATCGCGCAGGTCGCCTTCCATTTCTAGTCCATACTGCGGGGAAGGCGGCGGGCCTCCGGGCCCGGTGCCTTCCCCCCGCCGTTAACACCACAGACCCTTAACCGGGACAGCACTGCAAAAGGATCGAACCATGCTCATCACCAATGTCCGCCCGTGGGGCGGGGACGCCGTAGACCTGGAAATTAGCGCGGGGCGGATCGCGGCCATCCGTGCGGTGGGGACCGGCGCCGTAACTGGTGACGCTTCCGGCCGGAAGCTGGACGGGCGCGGCCGGATTGCCCTCCCTGCATTCACGGATGTGCACGTCCACCTTGACTCGACCCGGATCGGGCTGCCCTTCCGTGAGCACACCGGTTCGCCGGGGGTGTGGAACATGATGTGCAATGACCGGAAGAACTGGCGCGACACCCCCATCCCCTACCCCGATGTTGTGGCGGGGACGCTGGAACGGATGATTGCACGCGGCACCACGCGCGTCCGCTCCTATGCCCAGATCGATGTGGACTGCAAGCTTGAACGCTTCGAGGCAGTCATGGCCGCGAAGGAGCGCTTTGCCCATGCTGCAGACGTGGAGATCATGGCGTTTCCCCAGGCCGGCCTCCTGCAGGAGGAAGGCACTGTCCCGCTGCTCGAGGAGGCACTGCGTGCGGGGGCCACGACCATCGGAGGCATCGACCCCTGCCAACTGGACCGCGATCCCGCCCGCCATCTGGAAATCGTGTTCGGCCTGGCGGAGAAGTACGGGGCCGACGTCGATATTCACCTTCACGAACCCGGGCACCTTGGCGTCTTCAGCGCCGAACTTGTCTTCGAACGCACCCGGGCGCTGGGCATGCAGGGACGCGTGTCGCTTTCCCACGCTTACGATCTGGCCAACGTCCACCCGGATGTGACTGCCCGCCTCATGGAGCAGATGGCCGAACTGGACGTAGCCTGGGCGACAGTGGCCCCGGCAACCGCCGGCACCCAGTTCGACCTGGTCCAGATGACCGCGGCCGGGATCCGCGTGGGTCTTGGCGAGGATGGCCAACGGGACTACTGGAGCCCATACGGCAACTGCGACATGCTGGACCGCACCTGGCAATTGGCCTTCACCCACCGGCTGCGCCAGGACCGCCTGATTGAGCACTGCGCGGCGATCGCCACCATTGGCGGCGCCGCCATCATGGACCGGACGGTTCAACGCCTCACCGGCCCGGATGACCGGCCCGGCCTCGCTGTTGGAGATGCGGCAGACATCGTCATTGTGGACGGCGAAACCGTCACCAGCACCGTCATGGACCGCGGCACGGACCGTACCGTCATCCACGCCGGCAGGCTCGTCGCCGACGGTTTGGTTGTCCTTGCGGAACCGGCCGCCTGACCCACGCGCTGTCCCTGATGCTTTCCGGACGGAGAAAGCAAAGCGGACGACGGCGGGAACCTCCCGCCGTCGTCCGCTGATGTTTTGCGATCCTCCCGCTAGACCTTTGCGGGTTCAGCCACCTTCAGGGGCTCGATCTTGCCCATCACGAAGAGGTAGTTGGCGGCGCCGACCAGGGCCACCCCACCGATGACGGCAAGCGGGGCCACGAAGGAGCCTGTCTGGTCCACCAGGACGCCGATCAGGATCGGGGTGAAGATGCCGGCCAGGTTGGAGGCGAAGTTCTGGAGGCCGCCGATGGAGCCCACGTGGCGTGAGCTGGGGGCAACATCTGCCGGAAGCGACCAGATGCCGGTTGCTGCGACCGTCAGGCTGGAATACGCCACCGACAGCAGGGCCAGCGCCATCCAGGCCTCGGGCACCAGCGCAGCGAACATGATGACCGAGCCGCCGGTCAAGCCGCCGGCGATGGCGGTCTTGCGGACCCGGGTCACCGAGACGCCGCGCTGGACGGCGCGGTCTGCAACGTACCCCGCCAGCCAGCCGAACAGCACGGCGCAGATTCCGGGGATGGCTCCGAAGAAGCCGAGCTTGAGCAGGTCGAAGCCGCGCTCCTTCACCAGGTAGCTCGGGAAGAAGGTGATGAAGAAGTAGATGGCACTGTTGAGGCAGAAGAAGCCGAACATCATGCTCAGGACGGTCCGGTACTTGAACAGCGAGCGCCACGGAAGCTTGGCGGCGCCCTCGTCATCGCTTGCGGCGCTGCGCGCACCGCCTTCCTGGATGTAGGCAATCTCGGCGGCGTCCGCCGTCGGGTGCTCTTCGGGGCTGCGGTACACCTTCCACCAGACCGCGGCCCAGATGATGCCGGCAATGCCGATGATGATGAACACGGCGTGCCATGACGTGAAGGCAACAATCAGGGTCACGATCGGCAGGGCGATCACCGCGCCGACACGGGAGCCGGAGTCCCAGATGCTCGTGGCAAACGCACGCTCCCGGACCGGGAACCAGGTGGCCACCACCTTGGCCGCGGTGCTGGGGGCGGGGCTTTCGCCAACGCCCAGCAGGAACCGGGCGGCGAAAAGGGACCAGAAGTTCGTCGCCGCAGCGGTGACCATGGTGAAGATGGACCACCATACGGCCGCGAGGGAGAACGACCTGCGCGGACCCACTTTGTCCACGTACCAGCCGGCAGCCAGCTGGCAGAAGTCGTAGGCCCAGAAGAAGGCCGCGAAGATCAGGCCCTGCTGGGTTGCCGAGAGCTCGAAGTCCTTGCCCATGAACGGCAGCGCGACACTAAGGCTGGAGCGGTCAAGGTAGTTGATGCTCAGGCCAATGAAGGCGAGCCAGATGATCATCCAGCGTTTTCGGGTCATGGTGCGGGGAGCCTTGGGGGAAGTTTTGGGGGCAAGCCTACTGCCTAGAGCAGTCATGCGGTCTCCTTTGACGTAAACATGGGCTTCGGGCGACACGGCACAGGGAGGGCCGGGGCGCGCTTGTTGGGGAAACGATCATATAGGAATGCGGTTAATCATATATAGAAAGTGATCCAAGACAAGTCCCCCGCCCAAAAAACTTCCGCGAGCACCCGGAACCGGCCGGTGGCTTATGATTCCCACAGCGACTCCGGCAACACACTGCAAAGAGGTAAACGCGTGCCACCACGTCAACCGTCCGAGACTTCCCGCATCAAAGCAGCCGTCACCGACGTCTACTCCGCGATGCGCGCGTCAATCCTCAACGGGGAAATCGAACCGGGCACCCGGATCAACATCGACGCCGTTTCCCGCACCATGGGCGTATCCCAGACGCCGGTCCGGGAAGTGCTCCAGCGGCTCGAGGGCGACAACCTGGTGGTCTACACCCCCGGGCGCGGCTACAGCACCACTCCCCTGCTGGGCCTGGACGAACTGCGGTCACTGTTTGAATTCCGGCTGCTGGTGGAGCCGTGGGCCGCCCGCGCGGCAGCAGTGGACCGGCTCGCAAACCCCGCCAGGGCGCTGGAGAAAGAACTGGCCGCCTTCCAGGGCGTGATGAGGGGCGGAGGTGACCTGCGGCAGGACCTCGTTGCGCATGACACGCGCTTCCACGACACCATCCTTGCCGCAGCCGGGAACCCTGTGGTCCGGCACGCCTTCGCCCAGACGCACTGCCACCTGCATACCTTCCGCCTCTACCCGGCAGACGTTGACGGGGCCAGCACCATGGCCGAGCATTCCGCCGTCCGGGAAGCCATCCAGGCCTGCCGGCCGGAGGAGGCGGAGGCGGCGATGGCACAGCACATCAGGAATTCCTTCACCCGCTTCGCCCAGGCGTTCGAGGGAACAGTGGAGCTCGAGCCCCTTGAGGAAGGCGGCCCGCCCAGGACCCGCATCGTGTGACTCCAGGCCAGCAATCACAGGGAAGCCCGGCAACCTGCCGGGCTTCTTTTTTTGTGCGCCAGGGCCGCCGGAAAACTTGACCTGCCTCACACTTCCTATATGATTATCAAACTTCATATAGGAATAGCCCACGAACTCCTCCCAGTGCAGAGAGAAGACCAGCATGCCTTCCATTTCTTCCATCCGTACCCAGGACGTCCGCTTCCCGACGTCCCTGGAACTTGACGGCTCCGACGCAGTCAACGTCGACCCCGACTACTCCGCCGCGTACGTGGTCATCCGCACCGACGCGGGCGACGAAGGCCACGGTTTTGTGTTCAGCTGCGGCCGCGGCAACGAGGTCATCACCCACGCCATCGATTCCTATGCAGCCCTCCTGGTGGGCCGGGACATCGACGAGCTCATCTACGACCTTGGCAACGCCTCCAAGCGGCTCATCCACGATTCCCAGCTGCGCTGGCTCGGCCCGGAAAAGGGCGTGACCCAGATGGCGGCCGGCGCCCTGGTCAGTGCGCTCTGGGACATCCGGGCCCGGCGCGAAAACAAGCCGCTGTGGCTCCTGCTCAGCGAAATGCCCGCCGAGGAGATCGTCGACGTCGTCGACTTCACCCACATCCGGGATGCCCTCAACCCCCAGCAGGCCCTGGACATCCTGCGCGCCGGCGAGGACGGGAAGGCCGCACGGATCGCCGCCCTCAAGATGGACGGCTACCCCGCCTACACCACCTCCCCCGGCTGGCTGGGCTACAGCGACGAAAAGCTGGTCCGGCTCAGCAAGCAGGCGGCAGCGGACGGCTTCTCCATGATCAAGCTCAAAGTGGGCGGGGACATCAACGATGACCGCCGCCGCATGGCCCTGGCGCGGCAGGCCGTGGGTGAACTTCCCATCGCCATCGACGCCAACCAGCGCTGGGAGGTCTCCGAAGCCATCGAATGGGTGAACCAGCTTGCAGAGTTCAACCCGTACTGGATTGAAGAGCCCACCAGCACCGATGACATCCTGGGCCACGCGGACATCCGCAGGGGCGTGGCCCCGGTCCGCGTTGCCACCGGTGAGGCCGTTGCCAGCCGCATTGTGTTCAAGCAGCTGCTGCAGGCAGGCTCCATCGACGTCCTCCAGCTTGACTCCACCCGCGTGGCCGGCGTCAACGAGAACATCGCCAACCTGCTGCTCGCCGCCAAGTTCGGCGTCCCGGTCTGTCCGCACGCCGGCGGCGTGGGGCTCTGCGAGCTCGTCCAGCATTTCTCCTTCTTCGACTATGCGGCAATCACCGGCAGCCAGGACGGGCGCATGATCGAGTATGTGGACCACCTGCACGAGCACTTCGCCGAGCCGGTCCGGATCGTTAACGGCCGCTACGCTGCCCCGCAGCTGCCCGGCACCGGCGCCGAAATGCTCAGCGCCTCGCGGTCCCGCTGGGAATTCCCGGGCGGTGCCGGCTGGGCCGAAGTAGGCACCCGCGCCGCCGTCACCGGGGCCCGGCTCGCCCCGGCGGGAGGCGTCCGATGACCACCAGCGTGGAAGAGCTGGACGCCGTCGTCGAAGCGGCCCACGCCGCCTTCGAAAAGGCCCGGACGGCGGATCCCTTCACCCGGGCGTCATGGCTGGAGGCGGTGGCAACAGCGCTGGACGCAGACGCTGACGTGCTGGTGGCCCTCGGGGAACAGGAAACCCACCTGGCGGAGGCGCGTCTCCGCGGCGAACTGAAGCGCAGCACCTTCCAGCTCCGGCTCTTCGCGGACGAGATCCGGCGCGGCGAGCACTTCGATGCCACGATCGACCACGCGGATCCGGAATGGGGCATGGGGCCGCGGCCCGACCTGCGCCGCTACAACGTGCCGCTCGGGGTGGTGGGCGTCTTCGGCGCCTCCAACTTCCCGTTTGCCTTCAGCGTGATGGGCGGCGACAGTGCCTCGGCGCTTGCCGCCGGCTGCGCCGTGGTGCACAAGGCGCACGACGGGCACCTGCAGCTTGCCCTGCGCACCGCAGAGGTTGCGGTGGCCGCACTCGACGCCGCCGGCGCGCCGTCGGGCCTCTTTGCCCTGGTGACCGGAAGATCCGCCGCGGAGGCCCTCGTGGACCACCCCCTGACAAAGGCCATCGGCTTCACCGGCTCGACGGCGGGCGGCCGCGCCCTGTTCAACCGTGCCGCAGCGCGGCCCGAGCCCATCCCCTTCTTCGGCGAGCTCGGCGGGATCAACGCCGTCTTCGTGACGGAGAACGCCTGGGCCGCACGCCGCGACGGGATCGTCGCCGGCTACGCGGGCTCCTTCACCCTGGGCATGGGCCAGTTCTGCACCAAACCGGGCCTGCTGTTCATTCCCCGCGGGCACACCGACGCCGTCCGCGCGGCGCTGAACGAAGCGCTCAAGGATTTCATTGCCGCGCCGCTGCTCAGCGAGCGTCTGCATGAGGGGTTCGCGGGCGCCGTCGGCGGTCTCCGTGCAACGCAGGGCGTGGAGGTGCTGGTGGAGGGCGACTTTGCGGAGGCGCCGTCCCCCACCGTGCTGCACACCTCGGCGTCCGCGGTGCGCAAGGACCCGTCCATCCTCCGCCAGGAGATGTTCGGGCCGGCGAGCCTGATCGTGGAGTACGGGGACGAGTCCGAGCTCCCGGCACTAGCCGGACTCCTCGAGGGGCAGCTCACCACCACCCTGCAGGCGGAAGCGGACGACGACGTCTCCGACCTTGCCGCCCGGCTCACCGACATCAGCGGCAGGGTGCTGTGGAACGGCTGGCCCACGGGCGTCACCGTCAGCTACGCGCAGCACCACGGCGGGCCTTACCCGGCGACGTCGTCCAACACCACGTCAGTGGGGACGGCTGCCATCCGGCGTTTCCTCCGGCCCGTGGCCTTCCAGTCCTTCCCGGCGGACCGGCTGCCGGAACCGGTGCAGGATGCCAACCCCTGGCGGGTGCCGCAGCGCATCGACGGCGAGTGGCAGCGGCCGGAAGCTGCGCCGGCGACGGCGGGCGGCGGCCAGTGAACGCGCCCAGGCCCATTGGACCGTCGTCGGTCCTTCCGGAAGATGCAGCCGGCGCGCTCCTGATCGGCCGGATCTGGGACGTCGAAGCGTCCGGCCCGCGCGTCGTGGCGGTCCAGGGCGGGGACGTCTATGACCTCCAGCCCCTGGCCGAAACGGTCTCCGCACTCCTCGAACGCCCGGACCTGGTGGCAGCCGTCCGGGGCGCCATGACCGTGCCCCGATGGTCGGCGTCGGAGATCATCGAGGCGTCCCTGGCCCGCGATACAACCCGGCCGCATCTCCTGGCCCCGGTGGACCTCCAGGTCGTCAAGGCCTGCGGCGTGACGTTCGTGGACAGCATGATCGAGCGGGTGATTGAAGAGCGCTGCGGCGGCGACGCCAGCCGCGCCAGGCAGACCCGGGAGCTGGTGGCGAAGGCGCTGGGCGGCAGCATCGCCGCGGTCCGGCCTGGCTCACCCGAAGCCGACGAGGCCAAGAAGGTGCTGATCGCGGAAGGGCTGTGGTCGCAGTACCTGGAGGTGGGCATCGGGCCGGACCCCGAGGTGTTCACCAAGGCCCCGGTGCTTGCGTCGGTGGGCCTTGGCGCGCAGGTGGGGATCCCGTCGTTTTCCCACTGGAACAACCCCGAGCCGGAGCTGGTGCTGATCGCCACCTCGGCGGGTTCCGTTGTGGGCGCCACGCTCGGCAACGACGTCAACCTTCGGGACGTGGAGGGCCGCAGCGCCCTGCTCCTGGGCAAGGCGAAGGACAACAACGCCTCCTGCGCGCTGGGCCCCTTCATCCGGCTGTTCGACGGCGGCTTCACCCTGGACACGCTCCGCGAGGAGGAGATCCTGCTGCGGGTCGATGGCACGGACGGCTTCTGCCTTGAGGGCCGCAACTCGGTGGCCCGGATCAGCCGGCCGTTCGAAGAACTGGTGGCCGCGACCCGGGGGCGCCACCACCAGTACCCGGACGGCTTCGCACTGTTCACCGGCACCCTGTTCGCCCCGACGCAGGACCGCGACCAGCCGGGGCAGGGCTTCACGCACAAGATGGGCGACACGGTCACCATCCGCAGCCGGCACCTCGGAGCCCTCATCAACCAGGTGGGCCGCGCCGAGGAATTGCCGGAATGGTCCTTCGGGCTGCGGCAGCTGTTCGAGTACCTGCACCACCAGCGGGCCCTTCAGGAGTCTGCTGCCCAGGTGCGGTAGGCGGCCGGAAGCGGACGACGGCGGGAGGTTCCCGCCGTCGTTCGCTTCTTTAATCGGCGATTTGGACAGTTGCCTCTATTTCCACCGCGAAGCCCAGCGGAAGGGAGCTGACCCCGATGGCCGACCGGGCCGGCAGCCGCTCCGTGCCGAACGCTAGGGCCAGCACCTCGGTGGCGCCGTTGGCAACAAGATGGTGCTCCGTGAACCCGGGCGTGCTGTTCACAAAAATGACGGCCTTCAGGACGCGGGCCACCCGGTCCAGCCCGCCGAGGCGGTCGCGCACACTGCTGAGCAGGGAAAGCATGACGGCCCGGGCCGCCTCCTTTCCCTCCGCCGTTGTAAGGTCCGCTCCCAGCTTGCCTCGGTGGATCGGCTCTCCGTCCGCGAAGGCCCCGTGCCCGGAAACATGGAGGACATCCGCATGCCGGGTGATGAGGGCAAAGGTTCCAACCAGCGGGTGCGGTGGCGGCAGCACCAATCCAGCACCGGCGAGCTTCTGCTCAGGCGTCATGTGGTCATCCCCTAGCGTGTTCGGGCCCCGTTTCCAGACTAGCGGTCCAAGGATTCCCAGAGACCGCCGGGAACAACTGCGCCCCTTATTCCGTTGGCATCGCTACGAGTATGCCGCCTGCGTCCAGCCGGCACCCAACAGAACGGAACCACATGGTCAGGGCTATCTGGAACGGAAAAGTCATCGCCGAATCCGCGGACACCGTGGTGGTGGAGGGCAACCACTACTTCCCGCGCGATGCCGTCAACGCCGGCTACCTGCGGGACAGCGACCTCTATTCGGTCTGCCCATGGAAAGGCAGGGCCAGCTACCACACGCTGGAAGTGGACGGGAAACTGAACGTGGACGCGGCCTGGTTCTACCCGGAGCCGAAGCCGCGCGCCAAGCAGATCGAGGACCGCATCGCCTTCTGGCGGGGCGTGACCATCGAGCACTAGCAGAGCGGACGACGCCGGGAGGTTCCCGCCGTCGTCCGCTCCCTTGTGCGCCGCCCCGGTCAGTTCTTGGCGACGTCCAGCTCAATCACGGCCCAGGACAGCGCCGGAAGCGTTGCCCGGAGCTCGGAGCCGCTGGCCTTCGCTCCTTGCAGCGGCTTGAGTCCCACCTGGTCGGGGCGGTCCTGGCTGTTGGCGGTGAAACGGTCCCCGCCCTCAGGGATCTCCAGGACCTCCGCGCGGACCACCTGGCGGGCATCAAACCCGCGCAGTGAGACGTCGATGTCCGCCGCTTCCTCCAGGCCGCGGTTTGCCAGGAAGAGCGCCACGCGGCCCGTCTCCTCGTTCCACGTCGCGCTGACATCCACCAGGTCGGTGCCGCCGAAGCGCGCGTTTTCGTACTTGTCCGAGTCAACGGACAGGCGCAGGATCTGTCCCGTGGCCAGCTCGGCCATGCGGGCGAACGGGTGGAAGATGGTCTGGCGCCAGGCCGGGCCGTTTTCCTCGCTGAGGATCGGGGCGATGACGTTGACCAGCTGCGCCTGGTTGGCGATCTTGACGCGGTCGCCGTGGCGGAGCAGCGAGTTCAGCAGGGTTCCCACCACCACGGCGTCCGTCACGTTGTACTTGTCCTCGATGAGCCGGGGGTGCTCGCGCCAGCCGGCCTTGGCGACGTTGCGCAGCTGGTCCTCGGTGTCCCGGCCGCGCTGGTACCAGACGTTCCACTCGTCGAAGGACAGGTTGATGTGCTTCTTGTGCTTGCCCTTCGCCCGGACGGCGTCGGCAGTCGCGATGACTGATTCGATGAAGTAGTCCGTATCCACTGCGCTGGCCAGGAAGCTGCCGGCATCGCCGTCGTGCTCCTGGTAGTAGGCGTGGAGGGACACGTAGTCCACCTCGTCGTACGCATGCGTCAGGACAGTCTGTTCCCAGGCGCCGAAGGTGGGCATGCCCGAGTTGGAACTTCCGCAGGCCACCAGTTCGATGTCCGGGTCCACGAAGCGCATGGCCTTGGCGGCTTCCTGGGCCAAGCGGCCGTATTCCTCGGCAGTCTTGTGGCCGATCTGCCAGGGGCCGTCCATCTCGTTGCCCAGGCACCAGAGCTTGATGTTGAACGGATCCTTGTGGCCGTTCTTGGCGCGGAGGTCGGACCAGTAGCTGCCGCCGGGGTGGTTGGCGTATTCCACGATCTCGCGGGCCGCCTCCACGCCCTTGGTGCCCAGGTTGATGGCTTCCATGATTTCCGTGCCGGCCTGGCGGGACCAGTCGACGAATTCATGCAGGCCGAACGCGTTGGTCTCCACGGTGTGCCAGGCGCCGTCCAGCCGGCGCGGACGGTTCTCGCGCGGGCCGATGCCGTCCTCCCAGTTGTAACCGGAGACGAAGTTGCCGCCCGGATACCGGATGACGGTGGCCCCGAGTTCCTTGACGAGCTTGAGGACATCTTGCCGGAAGCCTTTGTCATCGGCTTCGGGGTGGCCCGGTTCGTAGATGCCGGTGTAGACGCAGCGGCCCATGTGCTCCACGAAGGAGCCAAAGAGGCGGCGGGGAACTTCGCCGATGGTGAAGTCGCGGTCGAGGGTGATCCGTGCGCGGGACATGTACAGCACTCCTTGGTCGTTGTTCAGGTCTGTTCGTAGCGTTGGTTTGCAGGCGGAAGGTAGCGGTTCAGGTTCCGGCGAGGCCCGTCGTCGCAACGCCCTTGATGATCTGGCGCTGGAAGAAAAGGAAGACGAGGATGAGCGGCAGCGCAGCGAGCAGGGCGGACGCCATGTTCTGCGCGTACTGGATGCCGTAGGCGCTCTTGATGGTCTGCAGCCCCACCGGCAGGGTGAGGAGCGCGCCGTCGTTGGTGGCGATGAAGGGCCACAGGAAGTTGTTCCAGGCGCCGATGAACACGAAGATGGCGACGGCGGCAAGGATGGGCCGGGACAGCGGCAGGACGATTTGGGTGAAGATCCGCATGCGGCTGGCGCCGTCCATCACCGCCGCTTCTTCAAGCTCGCGGGGAATCTGGTCGAAGAACTTCTTGAGCACGAACACCATCGCCGGGTGGATGACCTGCGGCAGGATGATGGCCCAGGAGGTGTCGATCATGTGCAGGGCGAGCATCTGGTAGAAAAGCGGGATGATCAGGACCGGCGGCGGGACGATGATGGAGGCGATGATCACCGTCATCAGCACCTTCTTGCCCTTGAAGTTGATCCGGGACAGTGCGTAGGCCACGAGCGCAGAGATCACCAGGGTGATGGCCGTGATGGCCGCCGAGGTGTACAGCGAGTTCCACGTCCACAGCGGGATGTTGCCGTCCTGGAACACTTTCACGAACGCTTCGGGCGTAAAGCCCGACGGCGGGACCCAGCTGATCTTCGGAGCCGCGGCATCCGTCTCGGTCTTGAAGGCGGTGGCGGTTGCCCAGGCGAAGGGGACCAGCCAAAGGACTGCGATCAGTGCGGCAACCGCGACGGCGGCGATCTTGCCGGCCGTCATTTTCTTGCGTGGCTGGCGGAGGTCCTGGCTGGTGCGTGTGCCTGACTCGGGGCGGTCGAGGGTCTGAATTGCCATGGTTATGCACTCCTGCGGCGGGTGATGACGAACTGCATGACCGAGACGAGCACTATCAGTCCGAAGAAGATGTAGGAGATGGCTGCGGAATAGCCCAGCCGGTAGCCGGTGAACCCGGTTTCAAAGATGTACTGCACCACGGGCCGGGTTGATCCTCCGGGCCCTCCGGCGGTCATCTGGTACACCTGGTCGAAGATCTTGAGCGAGGCGAGGATCTGGAGGAGCACGATCATCACGGTGGTGGGGGTCAGCTGCGGCAGGGTGATGGAGAAGAACTGGCGCCAGGCCCCGGCACCGTCGAGGGATGCTGCCTCATAATGCTGGTGCGGGATGTTCTGCATCGCCGCCAGGTAGAGCAGGAAGTTGAACCCCACCGTCCACCAGAGGGTGGCAATGACGATCGCCCACATGGCCACGTTGGGGTCGTTGAGCCAGGCGACCTTCGGGATTCCGATCTTGGACAGGGAATCGTTGATGAGGCCAAGCTGCGGGTTGTACATCCACGTGAAGAACAGTGAAACCACGGTGGACGCGAGCAGGTACGGGGCAAAGTAGGAGAGCCGCCACAGCCATTGGGCCGGCAAACCGACGTTGAGCAGTGCCGCCATCACCAGGGCCACCAGCACCAGCGGGACCGTGCTGATCACGGTGAAGTACAGGGTGTTGCCGAGTGAGCGCCACATGCCGGCGTCGGACAAGGCTTCGGCGTAGTTCGCAAAGCCGATCAGGCTGTCATTGGCTCCGGTCAGGGACTTGCCGGTGAGGCTCATGTAGACGCCGTAGAGAAGGGGCCACACAAGGAAAACGAGGAAGAAAACCAGGAAGGGCGCGGCGAACCCCCAGCCGCTGAGGTTGCTCCTGGTGAGGCTCCCGGGGCTCCGCCGGGCTGCTAGTGAAGAACTCATGAAGGACTCCTTTGTCGCTCGGTGGGTTTAGACGGGGTTGGGCCGGGAAAGCAGGTGGTTGGTGCGCTCTTCGAAGGCGTCCCAACCTGCGGCCGCCTTGTCGCGGCCAAGGAGGACGTTCTGGACGTTCTCCGCGAAGTAGGTCTGCCAGTCAGATCCCGAGCCGCTGAACCAGGCTTCGGGGTCGTAGGCGATGACGTCGGCCGCATTGGCATAGTGCGCCTGCGGCGTGAGGTCCTTGTAGGCCTGGGACTGGACCACCGGCTGGTACGCGGGAATGTGGCCCGCTTCTGCCCAGGACAGTGATCCCTTGAGGACGTCGCTGACGAACTTGTAGACGTCGCGGCGCTTCGTGTCGTCCACGTTCAGCTGCCGCGGAAGGACGAAGGAATGCGAGTCTGCGTAGGCAGCCGGGGTGCCGTAGAGCGTGGGAATGGTGGCCGCATCCACCGGCAGGCCCGCCTTCTTGAGCGTCGGCAGCTCCCAGACACCGCTGAACAGCATTCCCGAGCCGCCGCGGGCGAATTCCGCGATGCCCGTGCTGATGTCGCCGCTCTTGGCCGCGATGGTGTCGTCGAAAAGCGATGCCATGAAGTCCAGCGACTCAATGGCTGCGTCCCGGTCGACCTTCATCGGCTGGCCCGGCGTCAGGGTCATGTCCGCGCCGTGCTGTTTGTAGAGCGTGTAGAAAAGCCGCCACATCTGGGATCCGCTGCCAAGGTAGCCAAAGGACAATCCGTGGGCCTGGGTGACCTTCTGCATCTCCCTGGCCATGGCCAGGAACTCCTGCGGGGAGGCCACTTCCTGCAGTTGTCCGTTTCCGGCCAGGACTCCGGCCTTCCCGGCGACGTCCGTGTTGTAGAACATGACGAACGGATGCGAATCCAGGGCAATGGAGAACACCTTGCCGTTCTGCTGGCTCTTCTCCCAAATGCGCGGGGCGAAGTTGTCGCCCGTGACGCCGTGCTCTGCCAGCAGCGAGAGGTCCCAGGGGTCGATCAGGCCGCCGGGGGCGTAGCCCGGCACCCGGCTGGCATGCATGATCGCCAGCTCCGGCGGACGTCCGCCCGCAGAGGCCATGGCCAGTTTGGTGTAGTACGGCGGCCCCCACGCCAGCACGGTGGGATGCACCTTGAACGCAGGGTTGGCCTGGTTGGCGCCGTTGATCATCGCCTGCATCTTGATGCCGTCGCCCCCGGACAGCAAATGCCAGAACCCGATGTCCCGCACGCCGGCAGCCTGGGCGTTTCCGCCGCAGCCCGTCAGTGCGCCTGTTGCCAGGACGCTGCCCAGGGCGGCCGTTCCTGTCAGTAACTGCCGGCGGGACAACTGTTTCCCGGGCAAAAATTCAAACTGCTTCACCAATCACTCCTTTGGATGGGTCCGCTGAAAGGTTCCTACTGTTGCCTAAAGTTCCGGTTCCGGCGCGCTCCGTCCCCGGCAGATGCCTTGGGGGAAGTGACGCAGGTCTCACGTTACATCGATGTAATGGCTGCCGCAAGGAAAAACTGTTAGCGCCAACAACTTGGTGGAATGCTCTCGTTTCAGCCGCGGCTGCTGTCCCGCTCCACGATCGTGTAGTCGATGGAGACCACGCGCTGTTCCTGGCCGCGGTCCGCCATCCGCTCCGTCAGGAGGCGTAGGGCTTCGCTGGCAATGGCGCGCTTGTCGAAGGAGACAGTGGTCAAGGAAGGCACGGCGTAGCGGCCGTCGGCAATGTCATCGAAGCCCGCCACGGCAATGTCGTCCGGTATCCGCAGGCCCCTCTTCCAGAGCACGCTCAGGGCGCCGATTGCCATGGAATCGGTGAAGCAGAACAACGCTTCCGGAACAGGATGCGTGTCCAGGTAGGCCGTAAGCGCATCGGCACCCGTCTGCGGCGTCCATTTTTCGCAGGGGATCAGCAGTGACTCGTCCCGGTCAATGCCCAGGATCCCCAGGGCCTCTTCATAACCTTGCGTCCTCTGGATCGCCGCGGCGGATCCCCTGCCCTCGGTGGTTCCCAGGACGGCGATCCGGCGTCGCCCGGACGCGGCCAGGGCGAGGGTCATGTCCCGCGCGGCGCCGACACTGTCCACGTGCACGCGGTCGGCGAGCTTTTGCTTGACCTCACCGAGCAGGACCACTGGCGGCAGGGCAACGCCCACCTGCACGGCACTCTCGTCCAGCACTACGGGATTAAGGATGAGCCCGTCGATCAGGTTGGAGCGGGCGCGCACCATGAGTTCGTGTTCGCGCTGGGGATCCGAGCCGGTCTCCTCGATCTGCACGATCCAGCCCTGCTCGTGCGCCACTTCGACAATATTGTGGGCAATTTCTGCCGAGTAGGGCGTGCCCAGGTCAGGCAGGGCGAGCGCAATCACGCCGGACCTCCCGTTACGCAGCCCGCGGGCGGAGAGGTTGGGGACGTAATCCAGTTCGAGGATGGCCTGCTCCACCTTGGACCGGGTGGCCCCGCTCACCGGAACGATGCCGTTCATCACGTTCGAGACAGTCTTGGGTGAGACCCCGGCACGGCGGGCGACATCCTTGACCGTTGCGCGCAATGCTCCCCTTCCAAACTTTCCGGGCAAGAGCCGGCAGCGAGTGGCAGCCTTCCGACGGCGGGCCTGCTGACGATTTTACCGCCAGTCGGGACGGACGACGGCGGGAGGTCCCGCCGTCGTCCGCCTCCTGCGTGAGGGGTGCAGGCGGGGCTACCAGCCCGGCATTGCCGGGGGTAACGTGGCGATCAGGCTGACACCCGTTCAAGGAGGAACCCGGCATGGAAGTCGTCACTATCGAAACGCCCCAGCTTGGCGACCGCACCTACCTGGTCCACGACGGCGCGGTGGGCATCGTCATCGATCCCCAGCGGGACACCGACCGGGTGGAAAAGGCCGTCGCGGACGCCGGGGTGAGGATCACGCACGTGGCGGAAACGCACATCCACAACGACTACGTCACGGGCGGGCTGCAGCTGGCCAGTGACCACAACGCCGCCTACCTGGTCAACGCCGCGGACGACGTCCCGTACCGCCGCCAGCCGATCTCGGACGGAGACACGGTGCAGGTGGGAAGGATGGTCCTCAAGGCGGTGGCCACGCCAGGGCACACCCACCACCACCTCTCCTACATCGTCACGGACGGCGAGCGCCAGGCCGTGTTCTCCGGAGGGAGCCTGCTCTACGGCTCCGTGGGCCGCACCGACCTGGTCAGCGACGAAGACACCGTGCCGCTCACCCACCACCAATACGCCTCTGTGCGGCGCCTGGTGGACGAGGCCGGCAAGGACGCCGGGCTCTACCCCACCCATGGCTTCGGCTCCTTCTGTTCCTCAGGCCCGGCCAGCGGGGCGGAATCCTCCACCATCGGCGAGCAGCTGAAGGAAAACCATGCCCTGACGGATCCGGACGAGGACCACTTCGTCCAGGAGCTCATCCACAACCTCACGGCTTATCCGTCCTATTACGCCCATATGGCCCCGATCAACCTCGCAGGACCCACGGCGCCGGACCTGGAACTGCCCGACTCCCTGGACCAGGATGAGCTGGCGGCCCGCCTCCAGCGGGGAGAGTGGGTGGTGGACCTGCGGAACCGCATTGCCTTTGCCAACAGCCACCTCAGCGGCAGCGTCAGCTTCGAATACGGCGACGGCACCAAGTTCACCGCCTTCCTGGGCTGGGTCCTGCCCTGGGACGAACAGCTGACCCTGGTGGGTGAGCACCAGGACGTGGAGAACGCCATCCGGGACCTTTCCCGCATCGGGATCGACAACCCGGACGCGGCAATCGGCAGCGGACCCGGGGAACTCGCGCCCGGGGCACCCACCTCCTCCTACCGCAGCGTTGGCTGGCAGGAAGTGCTGCAGAGGCCCACCGACGAGCCCCTCCTGGACGTCCGCCGCACCGACGAGTTCGAAGAGTCGCACATCCGCGAGGCAACAAACATCCCGGTCCACGAGCTGCTGCGCCGCATGGACGAGGTGCCCGCCGGGCGGCTGTGGGTGCACTGCGGGTCCGGGTACCGCTCGGCGGTGGCGGCAAGCCTGCTGCAGCGCGCAGGCCGCGACGTGGTGCACATCGATGCCAAATTCCGCGACGCGAGGAAGGCCGGCCTCGCCCTGGCATGAGGGCTCCGCCGGCGTGAAACGGTGCCTGCCGTGTTAGAGGTTCGCGGCTTCTTCCTCCGCCAGCCTGATCATGCGGAGTTCGTCCTCCACGGCGCGGGACGGCCAGTAGTCCTTGGCCAGCTCACTGGCCCGGACCCTGTCCGCCTCCGGGAAGAGCTTGCCGAGCAGCCCGCCCGCCTGGAGCAGGGCGATCAGCGCTATGGTCCTGGGTTCGGGGGCCTTGGTGCCGGTCTTGGCGGACGCGGAATCCTGTACCTGGGCCCCGGCGGTGCCGGCATCGGTGGCCGTTGCGTCGGCGGCCCCTGTGTCAGGCGGCTCGAGGTTGGACGGCGCACCGCTGAGTGCCGCATCGATCTTTTTCAGGAGCGCGGCCTCCGGAGCATGGTCCTTTTCCGGGTAGCGCACGGCGCGGAAAAGGCCCAGGTGCCTTTCGCCGACGTGTTCCACGATGCCCAGGGAGGCCATCCCCTCGTAGACGCGCTGCACTTCGGCGCGGCTCTCAAGCGCCGAGACCCACCATCGTGGAGTGTGCGGCCGTGACTTGCCGCGGAGGAGCTCCAGCTCGTGCTGCAGATGGGTGTCCGGAGCAGTGCCGGCAACCCTGACGTGCTTGCCCTGCAGCTCGATAGCACCGAGCAGGTCCAGCTCGGCCAGCACAGCACCTGCCAGCGTGGTCCGCAGTGCGAAGACCGGAATTTCGGGTTTTCCGGTGGTGTCATTTGTGGCCAGCAGCAGGAACGCCTGGGGAAGGCTCAGTTCCATCGCTTTCGGTGTTTCAGCGTCCATAGCACCATGGTGCGCCTGCCTGGCAGCGGCTACTACGGCCGAAGTACCTAGTTTCCCGGCGGATCGGCAGGCATAAGCTGATACCGTAACGTCTCTTCCAGCGCCGGTGAGGTCGCCGTGGACACCGAAACTGCCGAAGTGGTTGACCATGATGTCACCACAATCACCTGCGTGTGCGGCAACACCGTCAGCAAGGACGGATTGATACAGGCCAACTCACGCGGCGTCCCCGTGCATTCAGGAGAACCCCCTGTCCCGCCGGAATTGGTTGAATGGCCCGCCGATGAGGACCTCTACACGCTCTGTCCCTCCTGCGGCCGCGTCTACCGTGACGCAGTCATCGAAGAGACAGGGACTGCGCCCGTTGCCTTCCGGGTCGATGTCAAGGACGGTCCCATTGCCGAGGCCATCCGGGTCCACTGGAACCTCTCCTCCTGAACCACGGGCAGAAGGAAACGGACGACGGCGGGACGTCCCGCCGTCGTCCGCTTGCGTGTCGCATCCGGAGGGGTCGCCGGTGGGCGGCGTTGCTGGCACACTGGCCCCATGAACGAGGCACTCTCCCCCTCCCGCAGGCCTGGCATCCGGGCAGCGATGTTTGTGGATTTCGACAACGTCTTTACCGGCCTGCAGGCACTCGATCCGCTGGCGGCGAAGCGGTTCGCCGAAGACCCGAAGCATTGGGCTGACGCATTGTCAGCCGGCGGTTCCGGGGAGGGGCCCCGCCGCTTCCTGATCCGCAACTGCTACCTGAACCCGATGGTGTACTCGAAGTACCGGACATATTGGACCCGGGCCGGTTTCCGCGTGATCGACTGCCCGTCGCTCACGCAGCGGGGGAAAAGCAGCACGGACATCAACCTGGTGCTCGATGCCATGGACGCGCTCTCCGGAAGCGGCGGCATCGAAGAGTTCTTCATCGCCTCGGCCGACGCCGACTTCACGTCCCTGATCCAGCGGTTCCGTGCGGCTGACCGGATGACGACGGTCATCGCCGCCGGCGCGGTGGCGTTCGCTTACCGGGAGATGGCGGACCACGTTGTGGAGTCCCACGATTTCGTTGCGATCCTCAACGGAACGACGGTTGAGCCCATTCATGCGATGGCGTCTGTGAAGCAACCGCAGGTTCCTCCCGCAGCCAAGGCCAAGACGAAAGTAAGCTCGCCGGCAATCCGTGAGGTCCTGGAGTTCGTGCGCTCCGCGCCGGGACCGGTTGTCGGCGCGATGGTGGCCCACCGGGCGCTCACGGCAGACCCTTCCCTGAAGACGGACTGGGGCGGCTTCGGAAAGTTCGGGACCTGGGTCTCGCAGATCGGCAAGGACGTAGAGTATTCGGCAGCCCAGGGCGGCTGGGTCTGGGACGGGAAACGGTTCTCGGTCGAGGATCTTCCCGTGCCGGCGGAGCAGCAGCCGGGCGTCGAAGAGCAGGTCACCCGCGTGACGGATGTGCCGGCTCTTTCAGCGTCCCAGTTCCGGCAGATTTTCCAGTCCTTGGCGGCCCGGCTTCGTGAACATCCGGTCAACCGCACCGAGCTGAGCCGCCAGGTGCGGGACGACTGCGTTAGTGCCGGCCAGCCGGTCTCACGCAACGCGGTCAGTTTCGTCCTGCAGGGCCTCGCGTACGCCAACTTCCAGCTCAGCGACCAGGCGACGGCCGCGGAACTGGCAGCAGCGTGGACGGCGAATGTGGAAGAACTCTGCCGGGTGGCGCTGCTGGAGTTCGATGCCGCTGAAAAGCTGGCGGTGCGCCGGTGGGCCAGCGGCGGGCTGCTGGATGCCTAGACGTGCTGGTCGAAAAGCACCGGGTTGCCGTCCGGATCCAGCACCATAAAGCTCGCCGGGCCCTTGGTTCCCTCGTCCGCTTCGGAGACGAACTCCAGGCCTTTGGCCTTCAGTTGCCGCTGGATATCACGCACGTCGGTGAACGGGTCCACCGCCTCGGCGTCCTGGTTCCAGCCCGGGTTGAACGTGAGCATGTTCTTCTCGAACATGCCCTGGAAGAGGCCGATGACCGTGTCACCATTTTTCAGGATCAGCCAGTTCTGCGTGATGTCGCCGCCGAACCTGCTGAAGCCGAGTTTCTCGTAGAAGGCAGCGGAGGCCGCAATGTCCTTGACCGCCAGGCTGACCGAAAAAGCGCCGAGCTGCATGTCCTACTCCACTCTCCATAAGGGACGGAACTACCGAGTGCTGCCGGCTGCTGTCCGGCACAGCAGGAACAGACTACAAGCAGAACGCCCCTTCCAACATGGGGAGATCCATCCAGGCGCATTGAACCCCAGCACGTAGGCGCCCGCCGTCACGGCCACTGCCTCCGGCAGCTATTATGCTGAGCGGACCATCCTGAGGATGGGTTGGGGGCACAGGGGGCGCCGGTGGTATCAGGTTTTGGCAAAAGGGATTCTTCGGACGTGCCTGGCAACGGGCTGAATATCGTCCGCCGTTCGCCGAGCGGGCGCATCCCGCAGTGGGCCATAGATGAGGCGCTCGGGAAGCTGCAGGATCCTGAACCTTGGCGCGCCGCTCCCACCCCGGTTGCATCAAAGAGGCGGAGCTACCGCGGGACAAGGCCCGGGCGCACCCTGAGGTGGACATCGGTGTCAGCCACCGTCCTGGGCCTGGCGCTCGTTGCGGGGCTCTACTTCACGCCCACTTTGTTCGACCGGTTCGTCCTGCCAGCAGCCCTGCCCCACCTGCCCGGCGCCGATGTCCCTCCCCCGGGGTTTGAGGCGGCCTCGTCTCCCCTCGGCGTTCCGGCCGCCACGACAGGTTCCACCGCGTACGTTCTCCAGGAGCCACCCGACCCGGACCAGCAGTTTGTTGCCTACGACCCGTGCCGTCCGATCCATTACGTGGTGCGGCCGGACCTTGCGCCGCCGGGCACGGACCAGCTTATCCAGCAGTCCGTCGCTGCCGTGTCCGCGGCCACGGGCCTGCAGTTTGTGTATGACGGACCTACCACGGAGGCCCCGTCGACGGACCGGGCGGCGTACCAGCCTGACCGTTACGGCAGGAAGTGGGCGCCCATCCTGATTGCGTGGTCCACACCGGAGGAGGCACCGGACCTTGCCGGAAGGGTTGCGGGAACCGGTGGAAGCTCCTCGCTCCAGGTAACAGGCGAGCCGTACGTGTACGTCACCGGCCAGGTCCAGCTTGACGCGCCGGCACTGGCTGAAACGCTGGCTTTCCCCGACGGGCCCGCTTTGGTCAGGGCGGTCATCATGCACGAACTGGCGCATGTGGTGGGGCTCGACCATGTGGACGACCCCACCCAGCTCATGTATGCGGAGAACAGCGGGCGAGTGGACTTCGGGGAAGGGGACCGTGCCGGCCTTGCGCTGCTGGGCAGGGGGAAGTGCGTCCCGCGGATCTGAAGCCAGCTAAAGGGGGCCTGCCGTTACCTGTTTCAGCAGACACTCCCTAACGCGCCCGATACGCCGTTGACTGGAGGAAGGCCGCGCACAAGCGTGCCGGCACGGACTGCCAGGGGCAAAGGAGTCATCATGCATACACGAACACTCGGACAGGGACTGCAGGTTTCGGCGATCGGCCTCGGCTGCATGGGCATGTCGCAGGGCTACGGCCCCAACCCCGGCGACCGCCAGGCGATGATCGGGGTGATCCGTGACGCGGTCGGCCTGGGAGTCACCTTCTTTGACACCGCCGAGGTGTACGGCCCCTACGTCAACGAGGAAATCGTCGGGGAAGCACTCGCGCCGGTGCGGGACGAAGTAGTGATCGCAACGAAGTTCGGGTGGCGGATCGAGGGCGGCAAATCCGTGGGGCTGGACAGCTCACCCGAGCAGATCAAACGCGTCGCGGACGAGTCCCTGCGCCGGCTGCGCGTGGACACGCTTGACCTGTTCTACCAGCACCGCGTGGACCCCAATGTGCCCATTGAAGAGGTGGCCGGCGCCGTGGGCGAGCTCGTCCAGGCCGGCAAGGTCCGCCACTTCGGGCTCTCCGAGGCCTCGGCCGCGACCATCCGCGCCGCCCACGCCGTCTTTCCGGTGACGGCCGTCCAGAGCGAGTACTCCCTGTGGACCCGGGATCCGGAGCCGGAAGTGCTGCCCGCCCTGGCCGAACTTGGGATCGGGTTCGTGCCCTTCAGCCCGCTCGGCAAGGGCTTCCTCACCGGGACTGTGGATACGTCCACGCAGTTCGCGGAAGGCGACGTCCGCGGCACCATCCCCCGTTTCACCCCGGAGAACCGCGCCGCCAACCAGGCGCTGGTGAAGCATGTCGCGGAACTCGCTGCCGCCAAGAACGCCACCCCCGGACAGATCGCGCTGGCATGGCTGCTGGCACAGCATCCCTGGATCGTGCCCATCCCCGGCACACGCCGCCGGGAGCGCCTCGAGGAGAACACCGGAGCGACAGCCGTTGCGCTGTCCGCCGATGATGTGGCGGACCTGAACGCCGTCGCCAGTCGGATCGGGGTGCAGGGCAACCGCTACAACGATACGCACATGCGCTACGTCGGGCGGTGAGCGGCTGCCAGCGGCAAGCGGACGACGGCATGGCGGCAGTCGGCATCAGTGAACCGGAGCTTACGCCCGGCGTGCGGCCACACTGATGCTGGCCACGCCGTATTTGCCGGTGGCCTTCACCGCCCGGCTGGAGAGGAACCGGTAGGCCCCGTTGGGGCGGACGGTGTCCACCGTGAACCCGGCCGACTCGATCGCCGCCAGGAAACTGTCCTGCTGCATGGCTCCGCCAATGCACGCGGCCCACAAGGACGCGTCGCACGTGACATTTTCGGGGAGCGGCACCGCAGAAACGATGTCCGCAACCACCAGGCGGCCTCCGGGTTTCAGTGCTCGAGCGGCTGCGTCCAACACGCGCGCTTTCTCCGGAACCAGGTTGATGACACCGTTGGAGATGATGCAGTCCAGCGAGCCCGGCGGGACGTCGGGGGCCTCGACGCGGCCCTGCCGGAATTCCGTGTTGGCAAAGTCCGCGCCCAGGTGGCGGGCTTTCTCCACCTGCGCAGGTGTCATGTCGACGCCGATCACCGCGCCGGTGTCTCCTACCGCGAGCGCGGCGAGGAAGCTGTCCATGCCCGAGCCACTTCCAAGGTCCAAAACTGATTCGCCGGGCTGCAGGGCTGCCAGGTCGTGGAAGTAGCCCACGCCGGCAAAAGACTCGATGGCAGGAGCGGGAATGCGGTCCAGGTCCAGGGTGGGGTAGCCCAGGCGTTCGGCGAGTGCCCGTCCGGTTTCGAAATGGAATTCCTGGTGCGGGTGATTTGCGACCAGCTCATACATGGAGCGGACACGGTCCTCGAGATCGGCGGTATCGAGCTGTCCCGGAGTGGTTTCCATGGATCTTCCTGCCCTTAATTTCACGGACTTGAAAGCGGTGGGATGAGTCTCCTCGCCTGCAATTTGAACGTCAAGAGGGCGTAGGCGCCACCGACGCGGACAAACGGCGGGAGGTCCCGCCGTCGTCCGCTTTCCGTTTGCGAGGCGCCGCTTCCTCAGCCGGCCCCGCCCGGCACTTCTAGAGTTGCCCGGTGGGGCCGGTGTCCCCGACTTCGCCGCGCCAGCCGCCGGTTTCGGTACCGCGCGACTCGATGAAGTCCTTGAACTTACGCATGTCAGATTTCACCTGCATCTGGTCCATCTTCAATGCCGCACCTGCTTTTTCAGTGAGGGTTTCCGGAGCCCATTCGAAATGGACCCTGACCTTCGTGTGGTTGGCGTCCAGGGGCGTAAACCTGATGATGCCGGCATGGGACTTGCCGTCGATGCTGCGCCAGGCGATTCGGTCGTCAGGCTCCTGGTCGACTATTTCAGTATCGAATTCCCGCTGCACACCGCCCACCTTGGTAACCCAATGGTTGGTGGTGTCAGTCAGCTGGGTCACGGATTCGACACCGGACATGAACTGCGGAAAGGATTCGAACTGGGTCCACTGGTTGTACGCGGTCCGCAGCGGCACTGCTACTTCAACGGTCTCTTCAACGTGTTCCATTGCTTCCTCCTCATGAGGGACGGCCGCAACAGCGGACCGGCAGAGTTTGCCATCCTGCCAGTCAGGCAGCCGCCACTTTTGCACGATAAGTCCGGCGGGCACCGGTGTCCAGACCCTCAGGATCGCGGACGACGGCGTGAGTCTCCTGCCGTCGTCGGCTTCCGTCTGGTGGGCGCGGGCGATGGCGGGCTGCTGCCCTACTTAACGTTGCTTAAGGCTTTAAGGGCTCATAAGGTGACGTTGTTCACACAAACCCGCTGCTGTCCAAGGAGGTGCCAGAAGTGGAGCTTTCGCTGTCCGAGCCAAGACAGGGCCGGTTCGTTTCTGCAGCCTCCGTGGCCCGCGCCGCGGGTGTCTCCGCTGCCACCGTCTCGTATGTGCTCAATGGAAAAACGGGCGTTTCTCCGGAAACGCGCCGCCATGTCATATCCGTGGCAAACGAACTCGGCTTCCGGCCCCGGAGTTCGGGCCCCGGCCTCGATCCGCAGCGCACTCGCGTCATCGGGCTCGTCCTGCCCAACATCGTCAACCCGATGTATACGCGGTGGGCGCAGGGGGTCATAACTGCAGCCGCGGAAGCTGGATATGAAGTATTTACTGCCACCACGCAGGACGATGCGGACATCATGAGCCAGATTACGTCCACGTTGGCTACCCGGAATGTGGACGGCGTCATTATTGCGGCGGCGTTCAGGAAGGACGCCACCGCGCTGCGCACTTTGAGGGCAGCAAAGATACCTTTTGTCTATCTGTCCCGCAGGTCCACCTACCTGGAAGGGGATTTTGTTGGGATCGACGACATCGCTGCCGGGTCGCTGATCATGGAGCACGTCATCTCGCATGGGTATAAGGACGTTGCCACCGTCATTGGTCCCCGTCTTTCAAGCGCGTCGCTGGCCCGCGAGCAGGGCTTCATCCGAACAGCGGCGGAGGCAGGCATCACCATCAGAGGCGGCTGGAAGATCAGCACCCACCTCAACAACACCGGCGGACGCGTCGCTGCGGCGAGACTATTTGCCTCGGGACAAAAACCGCGTGCTGTGGTGTGCGGCAGCGATGAGATTGCCATCGGGGTCATGGAATATGCCCTCTCCCGGGGACTCCGCATCCCGGAGGACGTCGCAGTCACAGGTTCCGACGGTCTCCCCCACAGCATTTCGGGGCTGATCAACCTCACCACCATCATCCAACCCCAGCAGGAAATGGCGAACGAGGCCTTTGCCATCCTCCTGAAGCGGATGGAAAAGCCCTCCACCCTCTACCAATCGCTGACGTGTGCACACCAACTGCACATCGGCAGAACCTGCGGCTGCAATCCCGCCGCTGTCCTCTGACCTTCCCCCTAAATTACCCGTCGATAGCAGCAAACGTTCGGTGGCAATGACGCCGTGTGCCTTTTTGCTGCCCGATCCACCTAAGGAAAAAACATGCCCTTTCCCGGACAAACGGCGATGCGATCGCCAAAAGAAGTCAGCACTCTCATTCTGCGCAAGCTCATGCCCTTGCTCATCATTTCGTACATCATGAGCTTCCTGGACCGGACAAATATCGGCATTGCCAAAGGCAGGCTGGAAATCGACCTCGGTATTTCGGCGACCGCCTATGGCATCGGCGCAGGCCTCTTCTTCCTGACCTATGCACTCTCCGAAATCCCGTCGAACCTCATCATGCACAGGGTCGGCGCCCGTTTTTGGATTACCCGGATCATGGTTTCGTGGGGCCTGATATCCGCCGCCATGATGTTCGTTACAAACGAGTGGTCCTTCTACATCATGCGTATGCTCCTCGGCGTCGCCGAAGCCGGCCTGTTCCCGGGGATCATGTATTTCCTCACGCAGTGGTTTGTGCGGAAGGAGCGTGCGAAGGCGAATGGCCTCTTTCTCCTGGGCGTCTCCTTTGCGAACATCATCGGTGCCCCGCTTGGTGGTGCGCTGCTGAATATGGAAGGAATTGGGGGCCTGCACGGGTGGCAGTGGATGTTCCTGATCGAAGGCCTCCCGGCGTGTTTCCTTGCCATCATCGTCTGGAAGATGCTGCCGGACCGTCCCACGAAGGCCAAATTCCTTAGTTATGAAGAAGCCGCAGATCTTGAGGCAAGGATCGCCGCGGAAGACGCCGAAGGCTCGGCAGCGTCCGGCACCCATAAGCTGTCCGGAGTCTGGAAAGACAAGCAGATTCTCCTGGTGGTGGGCATCTACCTCAGCGAGCAAATCGCCGTATACGCACTTTCCTTCTTCCTGCCGTCCATTATCGGCACCTATGGCGATCTGTCCTCATTCGAAATCGGCCTGCTGACTGCCATTCCATGGATCTTTGCCGCCCTCGGCTCCTATTTCGTTCCGCGCTTCGCCAACACAGGATCCAAGGCCCAAAAGCTCGTGAGCACCACGATGATCGGCATTTGTGTGGGCTTCACCCTGGGGGCCATCTCCGGCCCGGTTGTGGGCCTTATCGGGTTCTGCCTCGGCGCCTTCTGTTTCTTCGCCATGCAGCCCATTCTCTTCACGTTCCCGGCCAGCCGTCTCAGCGGTTCCACCCTGGCTGGCGGTATCGCCTTCGTCAACACCATCGGCCTCTTTGGCGGATTCCTCGGCCCGTACGTCATGGGCTACATGCAGGATGCCACCGGGAGCAAGCTGGCTGGCCTCTGGTTCGTCGTCGCCGTCAGTGCCGTTGGCGCCTTCCTGTCGTTCTTCCTGAAATACGGCGAACTCGACAAGGAAGCCTCCGACTCCGATGCCGTTGCGGTCTCGGCTCGGTAACCGCATCACCCACTTCAGGAGATAGAAATGGACTTTTCCGGCAAAAGAGTACTTGTCACCGCCGGCGCCAACGGAATCGGCCTGGCGATCGCAAAGAAGTTCAAGGATCTTGGCGCCCGCGTGTACGTGACCGATATCGATCAACGGGCGGTCGAAACTGCCCGGAAGTACGGCTTCAAGGCCAGCGTTTCCGATGCCTCCGTCGAGGAAGACGTCATTCGGCTGATGTCCTCTGTGGAAACTGAACTTGGCGGCCTCGATGTCCTGGTCAACAACGCCGGGGTGGCCGGCCCCACAGGGCCGGTGGAAACGCTTACCAGCGATGCATGGACCCGTACATTTGACGTCAACATCCACGGCCAGTTCTACTGCGTGAAACACTCCCTCGGGATGCTGCGCAGGGGGACCGACCCCGCCATTGTGAACCTTTCCTCAGCGGCAGGCCGCCTCGGGATGGCAGGCCGCAGCGCCTACTCCGCCTCGAAATGGGCCGTCGTCGGGTTCACCAAGACCTTGGCCATCGAGCTTGGACCCGAGGGGATACGGGCGAACGCCATTTGTCCCGGAGCCGTAGACGGGCCCCGGATCCAGGCTGTTATCTCGGCCAAGGCGGACATGCTGGGCAGATCCGTGGAGGACGTTGCCGCGGTCTACAACAACCAGTCATCAATGCAACGCATGGTCACTGCGGAGGACATCGCCAACATGGCAGCCTTCTCCGCGAGCAGCCTGGCCCGGAATGTGAACGGCCAGGTCCTCGCGGTGGACGGCAACACAGAAAAGCTTTACTAAACGCAACGGACAAGGAACACACCATGGCACAGCGAAAAGTCATCATCACAAGCGCCGTCACCGGCGCCATCCACACGCCGTCGATGTCGCCGCACCTTCCTGTCTCTCCGGAGGAGATCGCCGACGCGGCCATCGGGGCGGCGGAAGCGGGCGCGGCGATCGTCCATATGCATGCCCGGGACCCTCGGGACGGCCGCCCGTCCCAGGATCCTGACCACTTCGCGCCGATCCTTGAAAAGCTAAAGGCCAATACCGATGCCGTCATCAACATCACCACCGGCGGTTCGCCGCACATGACGGTGGAAGAACGCATGCGGCCGGCGACCATCTTCAAACCCGAACTGGCGTCCCTGAACATGGGTTCAATGAACTTCGGCCTGTATCCAATGCTGGAGCGGTTCAACGACTTCGAGCACGACTGGGAACGCGAGAACCTCGAGAAGAGCCGGGACCTCGTCTTCAAGAACACATTCCAGGACATCGAGACCATTCTCGGCATCGGAAACGGAAACGGCACCCGCTTCGAGTTCGAGTGCTATGACATATCGCACCTGAACAACCTGGCGCATTTCCACGCCCGCGGCCTGGCCCGGGGTCCCCTGTTCGTGCAGTCCGTTTTCGGTCTCCTGGGAGGTATTGGCGCCCATCCCGAGGATCTGATGCACATGCGCCGGACCGCGGACCGCCTCCTGGGCGACCAGTACGAGTGGTCCATCCTGGGAGCGGGCAGGAACCAGATGCCCCTGGCCACCATCGGCGCAGCCATGGGCTCACACGTCAGGGTGGGGCTGGAGGACTCGTTGTGGATTGGACCCGGCCAGCTGGCGAAGACCAACGCCGAACAGGTAACGCGCATCCGCACGATCCTGGAGGCGCTGAACTTCCAGATTGCGACGCCGGACGAAGCACGCGAAATTCTCCAGCTCAAGGGCAAGGGGAACGTCGGGTTCTGACGCATCAGACTCACCACAAAGAGTAGTAAGCGGACGACGGCGGGAGGCGCCCGCCGTCGTCCGTCACCGGATGCAGGTGGTGGCGTTCGCGGAGGCATCCAGCGTGATGCGCTGCAGGTAGGTTTAGGCTGATGATCTCCGTTGACCGGGACGGTCCAGCACGCTGCGATGTCCATCAACTCCTCGGCGAACACGTACGCCACCTCGCCGGCCGAAAGCGTCCACGCCCCTGGACCACTCCGCCCTGTCCGGGCCGTCGATGACGTTCTGGACCGCCCGCGAGGACGGTGATGTGCTGGGGTGCGGCGCACTCAAGCTCCTCGAATCCCCGCCCGGGGCAGCGCTGCACGGCGAGGTCAAATCCATCGTCTACTTTGCGACCGGGACCGCGGACTACTTCGCTCCGGCACGGCGCCTGTATGCCCGGAACGGCTTCACCGAATGCCCGCCGTTCGCCGGCTACGCCCTGGATCCCAACAGCGTTTTCATGGAACTTCGCTTCTTAGGACGGCCCTCCGGCTGCCCGCGCGGGCGCGCTGCGGATATTGAGGTGACAACATGGCTTTCCCTACTCCCAGCCAACGCCCCACAACGGGCCGATGACATTGGCCGCCCCAGTCGTAGGCTACTGGTAGGCCGGACGCCTAATGACGGGCCCCGGATCCCGAAGGGAATGACGAGTGGACAGTAGTGCTGGTTACTGGTTCTTGAGTGCCGCCGAGTGGGGCAACGCGGCCGCCGACGTGCATGCGGGCAATGCGGGATCGCCGTCCTGGTCGGAGGGCAACCTGGTGCGGCCCCTGGTTCACGGTGCCACCTATTTCGCTCGGCTCCACGAGGAGCTGTCCGCTCTGCAAGCGGGAGACCGCGTGTGGTTCACCGACTGGCGAGGCGACGGCGACGAAAAGCTTACGGCGGACGGGCCGGCCATCGGGGAGTTGCTGGCGCGGCTGGCCCGGGACGGGGTGGAAGTGCGCGGCCTGGTGTGGAGATCGCACGGAGAGCGCGTGTCTGCACCCATGAGCAACCTGTCCAACGAGCACCTCAGCCGCCAGATCAACGACGCCGGCGGCGAGGTTCTGCTGGACCAGCGGGTACGCCTCTTCGGCTGCCATCACCAGAAACTGTTCGTCATCCGCAACCGTAATGACCCTTCCCGGGACGTCGCATTCGTCGGCGGGATCGACCTCTCCCACAGCCGCCGGGACGACGCCGATCACATGGGAGACCCGCAGGCGGTGGAGATGGATCCCCGGTACGGGAAACAGCCTCCCTGGCACGATGCCGCCCTGGAACTGCGCGGCCCGGTTGTGGCAGATGTGCTGAAACTGTTCGCGGAACGGTGGGATGACCCCCATCCCCTGGACCGGCGCACTCCTTACCGGATGCTGCTGCAGCGCATGGCCGATATGCCCCGGCACCCCGAGCCCCTGCCGGAAACTGCGCCGCCACCGCCGCCTGCGGGCCCGCACGCCGTGCAGCTGCTGCGCACCTACGGCGTGAAGCATCCTCCGTTCCCGTTCGCACCCGATGGTGAGCGGAGCGTTGCCCGGGCCTACACAAAAGCCTTCGGCCTGGCCCGCTCCTTGATCTACATCGAGGACCAGTACCTGTGGTCTGCCGAGGTGGCGGCCGGAATCGCGGCTGCCCTCGAAGAGAACCCTGGGTTGAACGTGATCGCCGTCGTGCCCCGCTACCCGGACTCCGACGGCCCGCTGGGAGGGCCGCCCAAGCGGCTCGGCCAGCTGCGCGCCATTGAAAAGATGCGCCGCGTTGCCCCCGACAGATTCGGCGTATTCAACCTGGAGAACAGGGCCGGGACGCCGATCTATGTCCATGCCAAGGTCTGCATCATCGACGACACCTGGTTCACGTGCGGATCGGACAACTTCAACCGCCGGTCCTGGACCACGGACAGCGAGCTCACCTGCGCGGTCATCGACACCTCCGCTGGTCAGGGTGAAGCGCCCGGCGCAGACACTGGTCCCGAGGCTTCCCGTCCCTTGGCCCAGGAGCTCCGGCTCCAGCTCTGGGCCGAACACCTGGGCCTGGACCAGGATGACCCCCGGCTACTCGCTCCGTCGGACGGGCTCGCCCTGTGGAATGCAACCGCGGACGCTCTGGACCATTGGCACGAAACCGGCCGCCGTTCGCCCCGCCCCAGGGGACATGCACGACACCACACCACAGAACCCGTGCCGCGCCTTCAGCGTCTCTGGGCGGACCCTGTCTACCGCCTTCTGGTGGACCCGGACGGCCGCCCCCGCAAAATCCGCGGCACAACCAAGTTCTAGGCAGGATCCACCGCGCCAGCCGGTACATTTGAGCCGATGATTTCCATTGACCGGGACGACCCCGCCCGCGGCGACGTCCATCAACTCCTCAGCGAACACCTGGCGGACATGTTCGCCACCTCGCCGGCCGAAAGCGTCCATGCCCTGGACCATTCCGCCCTCTCGGCGCCGTCAATCACGTTCTGGACCGCCCGTGAGGACGGCGACCTGCTGGGGTGCGGCGCACTCAAGCTCCTGGCGGCCCCTGCCGGCCCGCCCAGGCACGGCGAGATCAAGTCCATGCGCACTGCGGCAGGCGCTCGGGGACGGGGCGTAGCCACCTTGATGCTCCGCCATATCCTCGACGACGCCCGCACCCGGAACCTCGAGCGCCTCTACCTTGAGACCGGTACCGAGGACTACTTCGCCCCCGCCCGGCGCCTGTATGCCCGGAACGGCTTTTCCGAGTGCCCGCCTTTCGCCGGCTACGTCCTGGACCCCAACAGCGTCTTCATGGAGCTCCGACTCTAGGACCCGCTCCAGCGGACACCGGAAACACAGCCCGGGGCGTCAGGCGGCGAGGCGTCAGGCGGCGAGGCGCGCCAGTATGGCCTGTTCCAGTGGGCTATCGGTTGCTGGCAGGCAGCCCGGCGGCCAGAGTGGTGGTTCCCGGTCCGGGTGCTCGGCGGGATAGCATCGGCCGGTCGGCGAAATCCAGCCGGGCGGCCGATCCTTTCCTGCCTGCATCGGTGTCCAACCCGACCCGTGTTTGAGCCGGTGGTGCTTCGGGCATGCCTGCCCAAGGTTGCTGATTCCGGTGGTGCCGCCGCGCTGCCAGGCGGTGAGATGGTCCGCCTCATTGTCCAGGCTGTTGTTGCTGCAGCCCGGGAAGGTGCACGTGCCGTCCCTCATCTTGAGCCACCGCTTCAACGCTTCCGGGAGCCGGTAGCTGGTGCGCCCGATTTCCAGCGGCGCTCCATCCCTCGGGTCGACCAGGACGCGGTAGAACGAGTTGGCACCGTCGGCAACGAGCCTGCGTGCAATCGACGGCGGGACCGGCCCCAGCCCATCGACCTCGGCGGGTTCGTCCGTAAGGCCCAGGAGGGAGAAGACCGGAACGGTAACCAGTACATCAGCCTTAGGGGAAGGCACGTCTCCGACGTCCTGGTTCGCACTGCCCAGCAGCAGCCCAGCGGCGATGTCCGCGCGCAACTGGCTCAGGTTGCGCGGTTCGCCCGGGCTTTGAAGGTCCGCGGGCCAGTGCCGTCGACTTGTTCCAGATAGCCAAGGCCGTATCTCCGGGAAGGTACAACGACAACCAGGCCATGCCGTCCCGGTCCGGGCTGAACTCCATCCGCCGGTCCCCCACGCTCTTTGCGTGGCGTGCCTCAAGCGACTCGGGGTGGTGGCGTTCCCGCCACGCCCGGACCTTACGCCGGAACCGGGCAGGCGCCAGCTCTCCGGGTGCGGCACCGCGGGCCGGTCGGGGCGCGTCCGGGTCGAAGAAGTGCGCCTCCAGGGCAGAGGCGGCTGCGGGGCTGAGGCCGGTTGTTTCGTCGACCACGATGCGGGCGTGCTGCCAGCCGATGGTGCCGGTTTGCAGCGCATCGAGTGCCGCCGGCAACGACGTGGTTAGCGCGTGGGCCTCCCCCAGCAGGGCGGACGCGGCCCGTTCACCGATCGTCAGCACGCAGGCGACTTCTGCCACTCGGCTCACCTCCCGCGCCGACGCTTCATAGGCGCTGGCCGGCGGGCCCTCCAGCACCGCTGTAGCCTCCGTGTAGGCAGCCACCAGCTGGACTTTCAACGCCGCCGTCGCGGCCTCAACCCGCGCCAGCACCCCTAACCCGTCCAGGCAGGCCTCGGAAAGCTCCTGCAGCGGATCAGCATCAGCATCGGGAAGCCGGTAGGGCCCATCCGCGGCGGCCGACGGGCTGGCCACAACACCCGCAAGCTCATCAACCAGCCCGGCCACCGAGCCAACGGCAGCCACCAGCTGGGCCCTGACTTCCGCATCGACAACCACACCGGCTTCCATAACCACAGCATGGCAGGAGGGTCTGACAACGACGACGGCGGTGACCTCCCGCCGTCGACCGCTCACTTTAGGCCGCGTCCCAGCCCTGCGCTCACCCGCCCAGGCGCGCCATCTCCTCGTCCATGGCGTGCGCAAAGACGTCGCCCGGCACGTTCAACGCGTCGAAGTGGACACCACAACACAGATAGCCGCCGTACGAGACAGCCGCGACACCGAGCCGTACGTTTCCCGGGAGAATCCCAAGGGGCCAGAGGGCGATAACCGGGGCTCCGGCGAGGCGGTAAGTTCCCTTCGGACTCGGCACGTTGCTGACGAACCCGGCAACAACACGCTGCTTCCGGGAGAGGCGGTCCAGGATGCGTGCACCGATCGGCCCGCGCATAAACTCCAAGGTGCCTTGATCCCTTGCCCGCACCTTCTCCTCACGGGTCTGGGCGGCGATGAGCCGCAGGCGCAGGTCGGGGTCGGGCTCGCCGAGCGGCAGCTGCACAAGCATGACTCCCACTTGGTTCGCTGCAGCCCCGCGGCGCCGCAGCGCCACCGGCACTGACACCGGCAATCGGGCGGGGATCTGCTCGCCGGCAGCCCCCAGGACCGCCCGGAAGCCGGCCGCGGCCGCGGCGAGGAGTGCGTCATTTACCGTGGCACCCCGCGGACGCACAGCCGTCTCCAGGGCTTCGATACCTGTCTGCAGAAAAGCGACGCCGCGGTGCGAGCTGCGCTCACCGAGCAGCACCGTGCCACCCACGCCAGAGCCCCACAGGGTCTTGAGGATACGAAACAGGCCGATTGTAACCCGACGCAGGGTGCGGCGTAAATCGTTCCCGGGCTGGGACTGCGGTGCCTTTTCCGGCAGGCGCAGATGCGCCCCACCCGCCGGCCGCTCCCCCGGTTCCCCGGCATCAAAGAGCTGCTGCACGATCACCGCCGCTGTCATCCCGTCGGCCACCGCATGATGGATCCGCAGCACAACACCCACGCCAGTCGCTGAGGCGCCCGGTACCACCAGGACCTCCCACATCGGGCGGTCCCATGCCAGTGGCTCCCCCGTCAGTTCGGCACACTTGTCCTGAAGTCCCCCAAGACCATCGACGGGCTCCACGAGGCGGATGTGGTGCTCGACGTCGGGCACGGATTCAATCCAGTGATGTCGGCGGCCCACTAGGGTTACGCTCTTGCGGAGCGCCGGCAAATCCGCAATCCGCTCGCTGAGTGTCGCCCTAAGCCGCGCCATGTCCGGTGTGCCGTCCGGAGCCAGGAAACCGCCGGGCCCGAGCAGGCAGGCGGCCAGGAACACGTTGACCTGCCCGGCGTGGTCGAGCACCAGGTTCGCCTCATCAGCAGGGGCCAGCTTTTGCGTCGCCGGGTGCATGCCTTGACAGTAACCGCGAAACACCGGCTTGTCAGCGCGTGGGCGGACAGGAAATCACTGCAGCCCCTGACGTCACACAACGCCACCGCATCCAGATAAGGACAGGCAACGCCCTACCCTTAACAAGTGACTTTGACTAAGATGCGCACCGCCGCCGCGAGCTCCCTCGCCGCCGCCGGTCTCCTGTTTACCCTCGCCGCCTGTTCCGCGCCGGCCGCCAGCCAGCCCACCACTTCCGCGCCGGCCTCCTCCGCAGCCGCTTCGTCGAGCGCCGCACCCAACGCCTCCGGCCCTTGTGACGGCGTGAAGGTCATCGTCGATTCCGGCGCACTGAAGCAGTCTGCCGCTGACAAGTCCGTGTGCGTGCCCGTGGACGGTCCCACCGCTGCGTCCAAGGTGCTCGAGGAAGCCAACGTAAAGACCGTGGGCACCACCCAGTACCCCAACGAGCTGGTGTGCCGGGTGAACGGTGTACCCGCTGCAGACTTCGAAATCAAGCACAAGGCCGGCTCGTACAAGGAAGAGTGCACCGGCATGCCCGCCGCCTTCGCCTACTGGTCCCTCTGGCTAAAGAAGGATGCCGGCGCCTGGGAATACGCGCAGGAAGGCCTCGCCACCCTGCAGGTCAGCCCGGGCCAGAGCCTGGAGCTGCTCTTCACCCTCGACGGCGAACCGGCCGCCCCCGCGGCATGACCTTCCGACCCGCGCCGCTGCGCGCCGGCATTGCTCTCGCCGTCGTGTTCATCGCGGCGCGGGTCATCTACCGCGTCCTTTTCAACGGCGCGGGCCTTGGCTCGCCCATCCTGCTCGACCTGCCGGCCATGCGGCTGCCGGCCCCGTACGCCCACGTGGTGTTCCTCGGTCCGGTCACCGGGCCCGGGCTGTGGGCGGCGGTCCTGTCCGCCCTGCCGATTGCCGGGCTGTTTGTCGGCTTCGGACTGCTGAACGCATTCGTGGACGTGGCCCGCGGCTTCGTTCACCTGGCCCGCCGCGGCCCCATGCAGGGCCTGGCCCGCACGCTCGTCGTGGCATGGGCGGCACTCCCCGCGCTGGCCGACGCCGTGACCTCCGTCCGCCTGGCCTTCCGGTTGCGGGGCGAACGCTTCGGACCCCGCGCCCTGGTGCCCGTCCTCGAGCGCACCCTTGAACACGCGGCCCGGGTTGCCGCCGCCCTGGAGCTGCGCGGCTTCGGGAGCCGCGCCGCCCAACAACCGGGGAACGACGACGGCGGCCCGCTTCTGGTGCGCGACGCCCGGTTCCGCATCGGCGACGCGCAGGTCCGCGTTGCCGGGTTCACGCCGCAGAGCGGGTCCATCACCGTCATTACCGGGCCCACGGGCTCCGGCAAGTCCACCATCCTGCGGGGCATCGCCGGCCTGCTCTCCCACGTCGACGGCGGCGGGATCTCCGGCACCGTGCGCGTCGCCGGAACGGACCGCGCCGCCACGCCGCCGCGCGATACCGCCCGGCTCATCGGCGTCGTCCTGCAGAATCCCCGCGCCGCCTTCGCCAGCACCCGGGTGCGGGACGAGATCTCCCTTGCCCTTGAGCTGCGCGGCATGCCATCAGCCGCGGCCAAGGCCCGGGTGCTGGAGGTCGCCGAGCGCATCGGGGTCTCGGCGCTGCTGGACCGGAACATCAGTACCCTCTCGGCGGGGGAGGCAACGCTCGTGGCCATCGCCGCCGCGGTGGTGGAGCAGCCTCCCCTGCTCCTGGTGGACGAGCCGCTGGCAGACCTCGACACCACGGCCCGCAGGCACGTAATCGCCGTGCTCAATGCCCTCGCCGGTGACGGCGTCTGCATCATCGTGGCGGAGCACCGGGCGGCAGCGCTCGTCCCGGTTGCCGACTCCTGGTGGACTATCGCCGACGGCGCCCTGGTGCCGGGCGCCGCGCCGTCGCCGCCTTCGCACCGCGATGCTTCTCATCCAGCGCCGGCACAGCCTGCGGGCGACACGCCCGTGCTGACAGCGACCAACCTCGCGGTGCACCGCAAGGGCACGCCGCTGGTGCGCGACGCGTCCCTGGCCCTGTACCGCGGCGAAGTGGTGGCCCTGGTGGGGCCGAACGGGGCCGGGAAGTCGTCCCTGCTCGTGGCGCTTGCCTTGGGTGAGGGTGCGGCCAGTAGAGGAACGGACAGTGTAAAAACCGACGACGGCGGAACGGCCGACGGCGGCCGCGTCGCCCTGGTGCCGGACGCCTCGGACGACCTCTTCACCAGGGATACGGTCGAGGGTGAGCTGCGCGCGGCCGAGCGGCGCCTTGCGCGCCGAAAGAAGGGCGAACAGCCCGAGCCCGGCTTTGCGGCGTCACGCCTGGCCCGTCTGCGGGGAGACGTCAGCATTCCCATTGGCCATGAGCATCCCCGGGACCTTTCTGCAGGCGAGCGCAGGATCCTGGCCATTGCGCTACAGACCATGGATGATCCCCAGGTGCTCCTGATCGACGAACCCACCCGCGGACTCGATCCGGCCGCGCGCACGGCGGTCTCGGCCGCGCTCCGGTCCGCGGCCGACTCCGGTACCGCTGTCCTGATCGCCACCCACGACCACGACTTTGCCCACGGTCTCGGCGCCCGGATCCTCCCGATGCGTGACGGCGTCGCGCCTTCCCCGCCGGTGACTGACGCGCCGGAACCGCTTGCCCTGCTTCCCCGGCAGGCGGGCGCCCGGCCAAAGCCAATCACCGAACCGGCCACCACCGGCGCAGCAACAAAGCCCCGCATCCGGCTGCCGCGCGGCGTCGAGCTCGCCGTCCTGACAGCCGCAAACCTTGTGGCCCTCGCAGCGTTCTGCTGGCCGCTGCTCGCCGCGGCCCTCCCGCAGGACGCAGCCGCCGCCCTCCCCTATGCGGCGCTGGCGATCGCGCCGCTTGCCGCCGTCGCCATCGTTGTGTCCCTCGACGGCTCGGTGCGCTCGGCACACACGGTGGCGCTGCTCGGCGTCCTGGCAGCAGTCGGCACGGCTGTCCGGGTGGCGAGCACCGGCGTCGGGGGCGTTGAAGCAGTGTTCATCCTGCTGATCCTGGCCGGCCGGGCGTTCGGCGCCCGCTTCGGCATGCTGCTCGGCGCCGCCACGATTGCTCTCTCAAGCGCGCTGTGGGGCGGGATCGGGCCGTGGACTCCGTTCCAGATCTTCGCCTGTGCGTGGGTGGGCGCAGGGGCGGGGCTGCTCCCCCGGCGGGTGCGGGGCAAGGCCGAACTGTGGATGCTGGCCGGCTACGGCATCGTGGCGTCCTACCTGTTCGGCCTGCTGACCAACCTGTGGTTCTGGCCCTTCGCGGTGGGCGCCGGCACCGGCATCTCCTACGTGCCCGGCGCGCCGCTGGGCACCAACCTCAGCAGCTTCCTGCTGTACTCGCTGGTGACATCGACGGCGGGCTGGGACACCCTGCGCGCCGTCACCACCATCATCGGCATCGCGGTGGTGGGCCGGGCGATCCTCGCCGCACTAAGGCGGGTGAAGCCGGTCTCCAGCCTGGGCGGGCAAGCCGAAAAGGCTCACTCTGCGCAGGCCAAAGACCGGCTTCACATCGGGGTTTGAGGCTACTGATGGAACGCGCCGACCCGATGGCTCGTCAGGGTGTCTTACTTTGCGCGGCCTCAGTGAGGAGACGGCGGGCATCGTAGTCCGTCAGGAATGCCTGGTCCTCGAGGGCTCGAACGCTGCTCTTCACGGCCGCCACGTAGTCGCCGTGGTTCCCGTACAAGCCATCGAGCACGTCCTGCCCAAGGGGCCGCTCGTAGCCGGCGATGAAGCAGAACGACGCGCCGGTGGCGGTGCCGTACCAGGTGCTCGTCGGAGCGTCGAGGAACGGCGAGCGCAGGCCGCCCTGCACGTTGCCGAACTCGTCCAGCACCGGCGCGCCGTCGCGGACGAGGATCGGTTCAGCGCGCGGCGGCGCGATGCCCTCCCGGACCCAGAGGTCGAGGTTTTGCAGGGCGGAGTTGAAGAAGATGGAGCTGGGGAACCTGCTGCGCGGCCCCTCGTTGCAGGACGCGGGCGGGACAGACCGGCCCGCGGCGATGATGTCTTTGGACGAGGCCGAGAAGGTGAGCTCGTCCGGTGTGGCGTGGCCGGCGCCCGCCATCTCGTAGTGCCGGTACCGGTCCCCGGGAGCGTCGCTGTCGGCGCGCCGGGATCCGATGCCCCGGAGGTAGTCAGACTGGGACATGATCCGCATGATGGGCACCCCGACGTCCTTGAACTGGCGGCGGACGTCGTTGGCGGGCGGGGCAGTCTCGCACTGGTTCATGGGGTACGCGCCAGCGAACGCGCCACCGGCCACAGCCACCATGTATGCGTCGTAGACCGGCTCGCCGTCCGACTCGACGACGAGCGGGTGGACGCCGTTGATGTAGTTGACCAGGAAGCCTCCGGTCTGGGAGTAGCCGAAGCCGTAGGCGTGCTCCACGCGGGTGGTCGGCGATCCGTAGCGCAGCGGGTTGGCGGGATCATTGCTCTTGAGCCAAGCGCCGACTTGCGAGTAGATGTCCCAGATCAGGCCGTTCTCCGTCGTCCGGGATGAGTCAGCGGCCACCGTTGCACAGTTGCGGGGATCGGTCAGCGGCAGCGGATTGGCGAAGGACAAGGCCCCATACCGCGCCGAATCGAAGTTCTTGAGCGCCTCAACGGCGATCGGCTTGGCGGTGATGCCCACCCAGGCGTCTCCGTTGGCGACCATCTGCTCATGGGCCATTGCCCAGCCGATGTTGAGGTCGAACAGATTACTGGGGTTGAGCATTTCAACTACCACGTTGCCGCTGAACTTCTGGCCCTCGGCCGGCTTACGGACCAGGACGCGGGTGGTGTAAGGGGCGTCGGGGGTTCGGATCTGGGCGGGACCCGCGGTGGGCCAGCTGTAGACATTCGAGGTGCCGCTGACCAGGTACTCCTCCTCGTCATAACCGAGCTTCGATAGATCCTGGGGGACCTCTTGATGGCTGGCCGCACCGAACGGGTACGACTCGGCGGTAGCCGCCAAGGGACCCTGCACAGTGGGTACCGGCGTCGCCCCGGCAGACTCTGCGACCTGCCCGGGTGGAGCGGGAGCCTCTGCGTTGGCTGGAACGGCTGACGCGCTGAGGCCCGCAAAGGCGAGGGACAGCGTCAGCAGGATGGATGCTCGGGCACGGGTGTTCATCGATGCTCCTTCTCGGATCCGGGCTGCACTGCCCGGCGCGCTCCGGAACACAGGCTTCGGCGCCGTGTGCCCTTGCTGCGAGATCGACGCTCAGTTCAAACGTGACAACGTCAGGGAGCGATGTTACTCCACAGTAGATATGGTTGACCGAAACGGTCAAGGGTAGGTATTGACTGTCATGGCGCCAACGGTGGCGCAGCGAGCATCAACCGCAAATCCTGTAAATAGGGGTGAAGCCCGTCTCCAGCGCGGGCGGTCAAGGGGGCGCAGGCTTTTGCAGCGGGCTGCATCGATGTCGCTGTGAAGGTCATAGTGGGAGGATCCCTAGGATTCGCAATTCCCCGTGGATAGTCTGGGACAGGATGCCACTCTACGGAGGGTCAGGGAGAATGTGATCGAAGCAGCTGCTGCGGTAATCGGCCGGAACAATGTCACCATATCCGGCCGGGATGATGGGCCTGTGATGATGTTCGCCCACGGTTTTGGCTGCGATCAGGCTATATGGCGGAAGCTGCTGCCCTATTTTGTTGATGATTACCGGCTGGTGCTTTTTGATCATGTTGGTGCAGGACACTCCGGCATCAGCGCCTATGACTGGGACAAGTACGGGTCCCTGAATGGGTACGCGTCGGACCTGCTGGAGATTTGCGCCGCCCTTGAACTCGATGACGTCATCCTGGTGGGCCACAGTGTCAGCACGATGATCGCCGTGATCGCCGCAGTGCAGGACCCCAACCCTTTCTCCCACTTAGTCCTGCTTGCTCCTTCACCCCGCCATACGGATGACCCGTACGACGGCTACGTGGGCGGGTTTTCGAGAGAAGACATCGAGGGACTGCTGGCATCCCTGGACAGCAACTATTTCGCCTGGGCCGCGGCCTTGGCGCCCATGGTTATGGGCAACCCGCAAGAGCCGGAGCTGGCGGAGGATCTGCGTGGCAGCTTTTGCCGGACAAATCCAACCATCGCACGGCACTTCGCGGGGGTAACCTTTTTCTCCGACACCCGCCCTGAACTGAAGAAGGTGCGCACCAGCTGCCTGATTCTGCAGTGCTCCGACGATCGGCTTGCCCCGCCGGAAGTGGGCGCCTACCTGCACAAGAATCTGGAACACAGCACCCTGGTGCAGCTCCAGGCCACCGGGCATTGCCCCCATGTCAGCTCCCCGGAGGAAACGGCCCGGGCGATTCTGCACTACCTCGACACCCGCTCCTGACAGGCGCCGCTGGCCCCTCCCCCGCCCGGTTTTGCCCGGTCGAGGCAGGTTCAGTCAATGATTGCCCATTTCAGGCGAGCTGCAGGATCCGGGTTCAGGCGAGTTTGGTTACCTGGTAGGTGTGGCCGGCCGCGCGGAGTCGCTGTATGAGCACGTTGCCGAGTGCGGTGGCCGGTGTCAGCGACCCTTTAGCGGTTGGCAGCCGGTCACCGTCGAGGGTAAGAGCGAGTGCAGTCTCCCCTGCCATCACGGCGGTGGCGGCATAGCCGGGATCACCGGGGCCAGCGGCAATCGCCTGGTAACGCTGGCCATCCTCGGTGCGGGCGGTCACCTGGGAGTGGAACCAGCCCGCGCGCTGCGTGCTGATGCTCGGACCCGCACCCGGTGCCGGAAGACAGCGGTCGAGCACCCTCCTGGTCGGCGGAAATGCCATCGCGCCCGTGAATGCCCGAAGCCCGAGTGCCATTGCCCTGGCGAGGACCGCTCCTGCCGGTCCGGGGGCCACCCCCATCACCTCGCCGTACTGAAGAGAGCGTCCGTAGGCCCAGCCCTGCAATGCGCTGCTGCGGCGCACTATCCGGGTGTTGAACGGGGCCATGATGAACGGCGCAGTCCAGGTGCCGTCAGCGGAACGGCGCACAGGCCCGGCATCGGGTGGCTGTGGTGTTGTCGGCTCCCGGGTGCGGTCGGGGCTCAGAGCGTAGGGGTCCGCGGCTAATGACCTCAGGGCGGTGCTTGATCGCATCGCGTCGAGCTGCCCGCGCATCGATTCGAGCGTGCCTCCGCTCAGGCCGCCCTTGGCCTTAGCAACGAGTTGGACCTCGGCTAAACCGCCAGCGGCATCGGCTTCTGCCGCCTGATGAAGCAGCAGTACGGCGAGGTCGGACGGCACGGAGTCGTAGCCGCAGGAGTGCACGATCTTGGCTCCGCTCGTCCTGGCCAGAACGTCATAGCGATCGATCGCCTCCCGGATGAAGGACACCTCACCCGCGAGGTCGGCATAGTGGGTACCGGCCCGTGCGCAGGACTCGACGACGGGTAGTCCGTGTCTCGCGTATGGACCGACGGTTGTGAAGAGCACCCGTGTGTTCGCAGCCAGGGCGGCGATTGAGTCCGCATCCTCCGAGTCGGCTTCGATGAGGGCCCATCCGTGCGCCGCGGCCGGCAACTGCGACCGAACCGCCTCGAGTCTGGACTTGGACCGGCCCGCGAGTCCGACTCGGAGACCGGCCGGTGCATGCTCGGCGAGGTAGGCGGCGATCAGTCTGCCAACGAAACCCGTCGCTCCGTAGAGAACGAGGTCATGTTCCCGAGATGAGGTGTCCATCACTGCAGCCTTTCACAGCGGCACTGCACTCACACCTTGAAGTACTTCGCCTCCGGGTGGTGGAACACAAACGCGTCCGTGGACTGTTCGGGGTGCAGCATCAGCTCATCGCTCAGCACTACGCCCATCCGTTCAGGTTTCAGCAGCTCCGTCACCTTACGGCGGTCCTCCATGTCCGGGCACGCCGGGTAGCCGAGCGAGAACCGGGCACCGCGGTACTCAAGCTTGAAATACCCCGCTGTGTCCTTGGGCTCCTCGGCCGCGAATCCCAGCTCCTTGCGGATGCGGGCGTGCCAGAACTCGGCCAGCGCCTCGGTGAGCTGCATGACCAGGCCGTTGAGCTCGTAGTAGTCGCGGTACTGGTTGGCGGCGAACATCTTGGAGGTGAACTCCTCGATCTTCGAGCCGGCGGTGACCAGCTGCACCGGCAGGACGTCCACCTGTCCGGATTCGCGGGACTTCACGAAGTCGGCCAGGCACAGGTGCCGGTCGCGGCGCTGGCGCGGGAAGTTGAAGCTCAGCCGGTCGGTGCCGATCGGACCGCCTGAACCACCATCGGGGGCGAGGAGCCCCGCGGTGCCCAGGACGCCGTCGCGATCCTCCCCGTGGTGCAACACCACCACCTGTTCCCCTTCGGAAACCACCGGGAAGTAGCCGTAGGCGACGGACGCGTCCAGCATGCCCTCGCCGAGGATGCGGTCCAGCCAGTAGCGCAGGCGCGGCCGGCCCTCGCGTTCCACCAGTTCCTCGTAGGAGGCGCCGTCCTCGCCGCGGCCGGGCTTGAGCCCCCACTGCCCCATGAACGTGGCGCGCTCGTCGAGGAACGCCGAGTAGTCGTGGAGCGAGACACCGCGCACAATGCGCGTGCCCCAGAACGGCGGCGCGGGCACGGGGTTATCGGAGGCGACGTCGGACCGGCCGGGCATCGCTTCGGGCTCGGTGACCGTGAACTTCGCGCCGCCCTTGTGGATGCGCTTCTTCAGCGGCGGCAGGCCGACGTCGTCCGGTGACTCCCCGCGGGCCACGCGGACCAGCGGCTCCATGAGGGACAGGCCCTCGAAGGCGTCCTTGGCGTACCGGACCACGCCGTCAAACTGCTCCGCCAGGTCCTGCTCCACGTAGGCGCGGGTCAGGGCTGCACCGCCGAGGATCACGGGCCACTTCTTCGCCAGGCCGCGGGACTGCAGCTCCGCAAGGTTTTCCTTCATCACCACGGTGGACTTCACCAGCAGCCCGGACATGCCGATGACGTCGGCGTTGTGCTGCTCGGCTGCGGCGATGATCTCGGCGATGCCCTGCTTGATGCCGATGTTCACCACTTTGTAGCCGTTGTTGGTGAGGATGATGTCCACCAGGTTCTTGCCGATGTCGTGCACGTCGCCGCGGACGGTGGCGATCACCATGGTGCCCTTGCCTGAGGAGTCGGACTTCTCCATGTGCGGCTCGAGCAGGGCGACGGCGTTCTTCATCACCTCGGCGGACTGCAGCACGAACGGCAGCTGCATCTCGCCGGCGCCGAAGCGCTCGCCCACCACCTTCATGCCCTCGAGCAGGTGGTCGTTGATGATGCCGAGCGGGGTCATGCCCTCGCTGCGGGCCAGGTCGAGGTCCTCCTCGAGGCCCTTGCCTTCGCCATCGATGATGCGGCGTTCCAGGCGCGCGCCCGTGGGCAGCGCCGCGAGTTCGGCAGCGCGCTGGTCCTTGAGGGCTGCGGTGTCGACGCCGGCGAACATGTCCAGCATGATGGCCAGGGGGTCGTACGTGGTGTTGCCCTCGGCGTCGTATTCGCGGCGGTCCCAGACCAGGTCCAGGGCCACCTTGCGCTGCTCCTCCGGGAGGGAGGCAAGCGGCACGATCTTGGCGGCGTCGATGATGCCGCTGGTCAGGCCCGCCTGGACGGCCTCGTGCAGGAACACGGAGTTCAGGACGACGCGCGCTGCCGGGTTCAGTCCGAAGGACACGTTGGAGACGCCGAGCGTGGTGTTGATGCCCGGGTACTTGGCGGTGATCTGGCGGATGGCCTCGATGGTTTCGATGCCGTCCCGGCGGGTCTCCTCCTGGCCGGTGGCGACGGGGAAGGTCAGGGCGTCCACGATGATGTCCTCGACGCGCATCCCCCATTCGCCCACCAGGGCGTCGACGAGGCGGGAGGCGATGGCCACCTTGCCCTCGGTGGTGCGGGCCTGGCCCTGTTCGTCGATGGTCAGGGCGATCACGGCGGTGCCGTGTTCCTTCACGAGCGGCATGATGCGCGCGAAGCGGCTGTCCGGGCCGTCGCCGTCCTCGTAGTTGACGGAGTTGACCACCGGGCGGCCGCCGATGTGTTCCAGGCCGGCCTGCAGTACGGCGGGTTCGGTGGAGTCCATGACCAGCGGGAGCGTGGAGGCCGACGCGAAACGCGAGACTATCTCCTTCATGTCGGCCACGCCGTCACGCCCCACGTAGTCGATGCAGACGTCCAGCAGGTGCGCGCCCACGCGGATCTGCTCGCGGGCGATGTCGACGCAGTCGTCCCAGCGCTCTTCGAGCATCGCCTGGCGGAACGCCTTGGAGCCGTTCGCGTTGGTGCGTTCACCAATGGCGAGGTAGGAGGCGTCCTGGTCGAAATTCACGTGCTGGTAGAGGGACGCGACGCCGGCTTCGCGCTCGGTGGGGACGCGGGCTGGGCCGGTGCTGCCGGCTCCCGTCTCGCGTGTGCGGAAGGGCGCAAGACGTTCGACGACGGCGGCCATGTGCTCCGGCGTCGTACCGCAGCAGCCGCCCACCAGACCCAGGCCGAACTCGCGGACGAACTGCTCGTGTGCGGTGGCGAGTTCGGTGGGGGTGAGCGGGTAGTGCGCGCCGTTGGCGCCGAGGATGGGCAGGCCTGCGTTGGGCATGCAGGCGATGGCCACGGATGACTGCTTGGAGAGATGGCGGAGGTGCTCGCTCATCTCGTCCGGTCCGGTGGCGCAGTTCAGGCCGATGGCGTCGACGCCGAGCGGCTCGAGCGCGGTCAGAGCAGCACCGATTTCGGAACCCATGAGCATGGTTCCGGTGGTTTCGACCGTCACCTCGACGAAGATGGGGAGGCGGATGCCGCGGGTGACGATGGCCTGCTTGCAGCCGTTGACGGCGGCTTTGGTTTGCAGGAGGTCCTGGCTGGTTTCGATGAGGAAGGCGTCCGCGCCGCCGTCGATGAGGCCCTCGGCCTGGAGGGCAAAGGTCTGTTTGAGGTAGTCGTAGCTGGTGTGGCCGAGGCTGGGGAGCTTGGTGCCCGGGCCCATGGAGCCAAGGACCCAGCGCATCCGTCCGTCTGTTTGTTCCGCCGCTTCGGCGCGTTCGCGGGCGATCTGGGCGCCCTTGCGCGCGAGCTCCTCGATCCGGTCGTCAATGCCGTAGTCGGAGAGGTTGGACCAGTTGGCGCCGAAGGTGTTGGTCTCGACCGCGTCGATGCCGGTGGCGAAGTAGGCGTCGTGGATGTCTGCGAGGACATCCGGCCGCGTGTCATTGAGGATCTCGTTGCAGCCTTCGAGCCCCAGGAAATCCTTCTCAAGTGAGAGGTCCCGGCCCTGCAACATGGTGCCCATGGCGCCGTCGGCAATGACCACACTGTGGTTCACTGCATCCAGAAGCTCCTGCGAACGGGCAGGGCGGGGCACGGACTCAATATCAAGCGCAAAACGAGGCATCTAAACAGGTTACGTGTGGGGGCCGCAACGTTGCGCTGTGTGTCCGTGTACTACGACGGTGGTGGGGCCTCGGGCGAAACCTCCGCAGCCGGGGATGCGAACTGTGCCCATACAGTCACATCAACAGCCGTTCGGTGAATTCACGTGCAATCCGCGGGGCGCTGGGTTCGGCGGCACCGCGCTCGAAGGTCTTCTCAGCCGCGGGGCAGCCTGGGGCAGCACCGGAACATCCCTCACAGGAAGCAGGGCAACCTCACCTGCCATTTCTTCCTCTCCCGACCAACAATATGTCTCTGCTACCGCATGCCTTAGTTCCTCTTCATTCAAGTTCGACCACTGAGCCAATGTTCCCTTGTCCGGCAGCGGAAGCGATGCGAGCTCATAGGAACTGACCGCAACAGATCCGGAAATGCAACGGAATAGACGGTCCATGGTGTCTGTAGCAAGCACTCTTCCCAGGGTGACCCTGTCAATGAGAGGGAAAGGCGTGTTGGGGCGAAGTACGTTTACATGGCTTTCAACTGCAACACGCCCCCCAAGACTGAGAAGTTGGTTTTCCGTCAATTCCGCTGCTACCAGCCGGCGGCCTTGTTCCAAAGACGTCGTGCGCTGAACAAGGATTGCCGGTTCCCCCAAACTCATGAAGCGCAAGTCCCGATCACCGTGCACCTGGAGATACCTCATTGGATCCCGGCCGGCATCCCGATGTATGTAGCCGTCGTCAATGTCCGCCGCCCATATAACCTGAATTCGGCCAGCCTCATGCCGCGGATGAAGATCAGCTTTGCGCCTATTCCACACCAGCGGACCGGTCGAGGCATGCCATCCAGCGGTGGACAGAGTATTTGGCATCGCCGCCGCCGCCGCCGCAATCGATGCGTCCTCCGGGGACCGTGGGAGAAGCCACGGTCGATCTGTCCGGGGAGTCGGAACGCTGGCAACTTCCTCTGTTTTCCCCCGCGTCCTAGTGATTTTTGTTCGCGGCGATTCGGTCTTTGCGAAAACGGCAAGACAAGTCTCTTGGAGAACTCCAGTAAATACGCCCGATCGATCGTTGACAAAATTTATGCTCCGTAGAGGAGCTTCTTCTGACAACGTCCGCCGCAGCCTGTGGAAATACAGACCGGCTGTAAAGCTTGTGGGTACGACCGTTGCCAACACTCCGCCGGGTCGAATGTTCTGAGCACCGACTGCCATAAACATGGAATACAGGTTTGCGTGGCCGAACAGAATGTTGGCGAACCGACTTCTATCTGCGGGACTAAGCGTCACCCGGCCATAGGGCGGGTTCATGATAGTAACAAATGACTCATCACGCTCTTGGTCTAAGCCGTCACCGACCGATGCCAAGGCCGGAAGGGGCTCGCGACGAGCGACGGGAACCTTTGCGAGCGTGGGCAGCATCCGAGCAGCGAGAATCACGTTTGCGATATACACAGCCCAGGGATCTTGATCCACACCTTCAATGAGCCGACTTATTCTACGCAATACGAGAGCAGGATCATCATCGACCGAAGCAGTCAAGTGTTCATCAACGACAGGGATGAGCAACGCCCCAGATCCACAAGCCGGGTCCCGCACCAGGCCCTCAAGGCGGTGGGGCTCAGCGTCCCAGCCTAAGCCTTCTCGGGCCATCGACCACAAATTCCTAGCTAACGCGGGGGGCGTATAGTGCTTTCCCTTGTCAGCCCGAACCGCAGGATCGAGCGAATTAACGTAAAGGCCGCCAATTTGGTACGAGGAATTTTCAAGCGAGACTCCGGAAAAATCAGGAGATCCGAGCCAAACCGCAGGCGGTGCGGTTTGAACAGCTTTGGACAGGTCAAGTGCAAACCCATCGAGTCCTGCCCTCAAAGCCCGCTTCCGCCACCAATTTGGGAGGGATGCTACAACGGCCAACGCTCCTGCCGGGAGACTCGGCGCGGTGATGACAGACGGCACACCAACTCGTGCTTGGGTGGCGTAGGGCATCATCGAACCAGATTATACTGCTTTGGCGGCATCCGTGGCCGCACACGGGAGTCCCCGCAGATTGTAGATGTTGTAAAACGGATAGGTTCTACAAATCAGCCTGCGCACCACAGTCGGCGCCACGGTATTCTCAAGGGAATACAACCTGCTTTTTCGCATCAGTCCCAGTTAGACCTAATTGCGAGAGAACATCCGAGTAGATAAAGAATCTTTTCGTGTAGGCGTCATCACGCTGTAGATACTTTTTCAATTGGACAGGGTAATCGTGCGCCAAGTAAGAAAGAATTGAATGGTAAGGGGACCAGTCCAAGCTATGCGCTCCCGCATTCCTCACAAGCCCATTTTCCAAGAGTCGAATCAGAACCGGGGGCGGAGACTCCTTGAGAGTGTTCCATAGAAGGCCCTGAACATTCTCCGCAAGCCGCTTGACGTCAACCGGCAGCTGATCGGCTGGCCAATTAGCCTGGAGAGTTGTGATGACGGCGTTGATCTCATCATATCTGGCAGAACTAGCTGGCAATACTTTCGATTCCTGCAGGACTAGCATATTCTCAACTGCGACCTCGGCCTGCTCCAGCAACGCCTTGATCTGATGCGCAATGCGTTCGCGGCGCCAACTTACGTTGTCTGTTTTATAAGTAACATCATGGGTTGCTACCGACCAAGCGTGTTGAAGAAAAGTGCGAATTTGCACCTCGAACAAAAACCCGTCGATTCGCGAAGGAAGTTCATAGTCCTCGGCGCGATATCTTACATTCATCCTTAAATCATCAAAGGTAAAGCTAGAGGAAGGTTTGCTCGTGAGATCTGACGACTCTGGCTTCTTTGAAACAAATGTGAACTTATCGCGGATGAGCGACTCGGCCGCTGCTATATCTAAAGCATTTGGAACCACCAAAACCGCGGCATAGAAGTCTTCCATCTCAGCCGGATTTGAGACGCGTCCAGTTTCAAGCTTTAAAGCAAAACTCTCTGCGCCCTTTACGCGGCTTTCATAATGCCAGGAGGACAACTTTGCATTCAGAAGCATTTTATCTACGGTACGCTGCAGCTCTTTTGCAGTCCGTTCGCGTTCCCGAAAGAGATCGCGAATCTCGTTTTCAATCTTCACAAACGGACCATCAGTCCACATCAGCGCCCAGCGCGTGCGTAAGGGCCTGAAGCCGCTCTCGGCGCTTGGGTTCGTCAGTCGTGGCGCCTACGGACGCAGCCTTATAGGCGGCGACCAATTTCTCATAATCGCTCAGTTTAACGTCCTCGGGTATTGCTTCGCTACTCTGATCAATCTCAAAGGCATCAACAGCCTCCATAAATCGAACGTAACGCGCGGAGACTTCTGCAAGAACATGGTAGGGGAGTTCATTTAGGGCAACGTATGACCAAAGCGTGTAAAAGTGAAGGAATGGCTGAGCGTGCTTCGAAACAATGTTGGCTTCCTTCTCCAACTCTTCCAAGACTTCTGTTACAGCAGAAAACTTTTCAGAAAACTCATCGACATCAAACTCCAAGTCGGGGTTTTCAACTTCGTCATGATCGGCAAAAAATTGATCTAGATCTAATTGGTCGAATCCTGAGATATCTCCACGGACAAGCACTGCGGCCAGTTCGGCAAGGTTCTGCACATTTGTCATGCGCTTTTCTTTTGCCGTTGTGGAAATCTTGAATTTTTTCCACACGGGACGGAGCGACTCTTGCTCGAGAAATGTAATCAACCATCCGTCAAACCGTGCATGTCGCAACTCTTGGGCAGTGAGTTTACTCGAATTTTTGTTCAAGCGCTCAAAAACGTCTCGAACCAAGGCTTCTTGAAGATCATCTAACTCTTCAACCGTCACACGATAGTTCCACAACCGGCGCTTGATTTCAGGCATGTCCGCAAAATCGCGCCAGCGTTTGCCGTTGTAGTTGCTATCACCGAAATCAAGGGGAAGAGTAATTTTATTGTTTAGAAACAGCAGAATTGTGGAAATCCGCTGCTTTCCATCCACGACATGATAGGTGGGCTGTCCAGTATCATAAGTTATGGACTTATGCAGAAAAATCGCAGGTGAAGGGTAGTTTCGAAAAATTGTATCTAGAAAGAAACGCCTATCGCGAGGAGTCCAGACGCTTCGACGTTGATATGGCGGATCCAAGTCAAGCTGATTGTTTCGGTCGAGATCCAAAAGCCAACTCAAGTCATGTGTAGTTACTATGCGTTCCACACGCTTGTATGGCTCTTCTTCCATTTTTTTCTCGATTCGATTGTAGTGGTCAGTCTAGGTAAAAGACTAGTTCGAGCAGGCTTAAATCAAGACTGTATCAGTCGTAAGTTACGGAACGGTCATCCCGGTTCAAGCTACCCGCCGACCTGAACCTGACTAGAGCCATACCGTCACCCTCCTGCATTAAGAGGTAGCCGCCTCAGAGATTTACACATGGCGAATTCATATCCGGTTCCGCAGCGGACCGCATTTGTACACCATGCGATATACGGCCTCACCTCGCCCGTCAAACCTCCGCCGCCGGAGCCGCGAACTGGGCCTCGTACAGCCGCGCATAGGTCCCGCCGGCAGCGAGCAGTGAAGCGTGCGTCCCCTGCTCCACGATCTGGCCGGCCTCCATCACCAAAATGAGGTCGGCGTCGCGGATCGTGGAGAGGCGGTGGGCAATCACAAAGGACGTCCGGTCGGACCGCAGCGCACTCATCGCCTTCTGCACCAGCACCTCGGTCCGGGTATCCACCGAAGACGTGGCCTCATCCAGAATCAAAACAGAAGGCCGGGCCAGGAAGGCCCGTGCGATCGTCAGCAGCTGCTTCTCCCCCGCTGACACGTTGGACCCCTCGTCCTCCAAAACCGTGTCGTACCCGTCCGGCAATGACCGCACGAACCGGTCCACATACGTCGCCCGCGCCGCCTCCAGGATCTCGGCTTCCGTAGCGCCAGGCCGCCCATACGCAATGTTGTCCCGGATGGTCCCGCCGAACAGCCACGTATCCTGCAGCACCATCCCCAGCCGCGAGCGCAGCTCGCGCCGCGGCACCGAGGTGACGTCCACGCCGTCGAGCGTTATCCGCCCGGCATCCAGCTCGTAGAACCGCATCATCAGGTTCACCAGCGTCGTCTTACCCGCCCCGGTGGGCCCCACGATCGCTACCGTCTGCCCCGGCTCCGCCACCAGACTCAACGAAGAAATCAGCGGCTTGTCCGGCGAATACGAGAACGACACGTCCTCGAACACCAGCCGCCCCCGCCCAAAGACCGGCCCGGCAGAAGGCGCAGGCTCCACAGACTCCTCAGATTCATCCAGCAGCTCGAACACCCGCTCGGCGGACGCCACCCCGGACTGCAGCACATTCGCCATGGACCCCAGCTGCGCCAGCGGCATGGTGAACTGCCGCGAGTACTGGATGAACGCCTGCACATCGCCCAGCTGCATCGCCCCGGACGCCACCTGCAGCCCGCCCACCACGGCGATCCCCACGTACACCAGGTTCCCGATGAACGTCATGGCCGGCATGATCAGCCCGGAAATGAACTGCGCCCCGAAACTCGCCTCATACAGCTCCGCGTTCTTCTGCCGGAACCGCTCCTCCACCTCGCGCTGCCGCCCGAACACCTTCACCAGCGCATGCCCGGTGTACGTCTCCTCGATCTGCCCATTTAACTCACCTGTGTTCTTCCACTGCGCCACAAACAGCTTCTGCGAGCGCTTGGCGATCAGCGCCGTGATCCCCAGCGTCAGCGGAATGGTCACCAGCGCGATCAGCGCCAGCGTGGGCGAAAGGATCACCATCATCACCAGCACACCCAGCACCGTCAGCACGGACGTGACCGCCTGGCTGATGGTCTGCTGCAGGCTCTGCGAAATGTTGTCCACGTCGTTCGTCACCCGGCTGAGCAGCTCGCCGCGCTGGATCGAGTCGAAATACCGCAGCGGCAGCCGGTGGATCTTCGCCTCGATCTCCCCGCGCAGCCCGAACACCGTCCGCTGCACCACCCCGTTCAGCACATACGCCTGCACCCACATGAACGCCGAGGACAGCACATACAGCACCAGCGCCCATGTCAGCACGTTCCCCAGCGCGGCGAAGTCAATCCCCTGCCCCGGCACCAGGTCCATGGCGCTGAGCATGTCCGCGCGCTGCCCCTCCCCGGACGCCCGCAGCTGTGCGATCAGCTGCTCCTTGCTCAGCCCGGCGGGCAGCTCCCGGGACACCACCCCGGCGAAGATCAGGTTGGTGCCCTCCCCCAGCAGCCGCGGCCCGGTCACCGAGAGCGCCACCCCGGCCACCGCCGTCACGAACACCAGCAGCAGCCACGCCCGCTCCGGCCGCAGCTTCCCCAGCAGCCGTTTGGCCGACGGCCAGAAGTTCATCGCCTTCTCCGCCGGGACGTTCATCCCCGCGAACGGCCCGCCGCGCCCCGGGCCGCCCATCGGACGGGGAATGCGTACGACGGCGGCGCCTCCGGTCGCAGAGGCGGGTGCGGCTTTGGTGCCGGCTGCGGGAGAGGGCTGGCGGCTCATACCGTCTCCTCCGCCGCCAGCTGGGACGAGACGATCTCGCGGTACGTCTCGGACGTCTCCAGCAGCTCACTGTGCGTTCCGCGCCCCACGATCCTGCCGCCGTCGAGCACTAAAATCTGGTCCGCGTCCACGATGCTGGAGACGCGCTGGGCGATGATCACCAGCGTGGCGCCGGCGGTGCTGCGCTTGAGGGCCTGGCGGAGGCGGGCGTCGGTGCCGGTGTCCAGCGAGGAGAACGAGTCATCGAAGATGTACAGCTCGGGACGCTTCACCAGGGCCCGGGCGATGGCCAGCCGCTGCCGTTGCCCGCCGGAGACGTTGGTGCCGCCCTGGCTGATGGGCGCGTCCAGGCCGCCCTCCATCCGCTCCACGAAGTCCCGGGCCTGGGCGATCTCCAGCGCGGTCCAGAGCTCGTCCTCGGTGGCGTCCGGCTTGCCGTAGAGCAGGTTGCTGCGCACGGTGCCGCTGAACAGGTAGGGCCGCTGCGGGACCAGGCCGATGTGCCCCCAGAGCAGGTCCGGGTGCAGCTCGCGCACGTCCACGCCGTCCATCTTCACCCCGCCGCTGGTGGCGTCGAACAGCCGGGGCATGAGGTTCACCAGGGTGGTCTTGCCGGAGCCGGTGCTGCCGATGATCGCCGTCGTCTGCCCTGCCCTGGCGGTGAAGCTGATGCCGGAGAGGACGGGCTGGTCGGCACCCGGGTAGGCGAATCCGACGTCGCGCATTTCCAGCTCGCCGCGGCGCACTTCGCTGCTGAGCGGGCGGGCAGGCGGCCGGACGCTCGACTCGGTGCGCAGCACCTCGCCGATCCGGTCGGCCGAAACGGCGGCGCGCGGGATCATCACGGCCATGAACGTGGCCATCATGACGGACATCAGGATCTGGATCAGGTAGCTCAGGAACGCGATGAGCGTGCCCACCTGCATGGAGCCGTCCTGGATGCGGAACGAGCCGAACCAGATCACGGCCACGCTGGAGACGTTCAGCACCAGCATCACCACCGGAAACGCGAGCGCCATCAGCCGGCCGGCACGGAGGGCGGTGTCCGTGACGTCCTCGTTGGCCTGGGCGAAGCGCGCGGTCTCGATGTCCTCGCGGACGAACGCGCGGACCACGCGGATGCCGGTGAGCTGCTCGCGGAGGACGCGGTTCACGGTGTCGATCCGCTTCTGCATCTTGCGGAACAGCGGCACCATCCGGGCGGTGAGCAGGCCGACGGCGATCAGCAGCACCGGGACGGCGACGGCGATCAGCCAGGACAGCTGCACGTCCTGCCGCACGGCCATGATCACACCGCCGATGCTGAGCATGGGCGCGGTGACCAGCATGGTGGCGGACATGAGGACCAGCTGCTGGACCTGCTGGACGTCGTTCGTGGACCGTGTGATGAGGCTTGGCGCGCCGAACTTGGTGACTTCCTGCTCGGAGAACTCCCCCACCCGTTTGAAGATCGCGCCCCGAAGGTCCCGGCCCACGCCCATGGCCGCCTTCGCCGCGAAGTACACCGCGATCACCGCGCACACGATCTGCAGCAGGGTGATCGCCAGCATCACGCCGCCCAGGCTCAGGATGTAGCCGATGTTCGCCTTGGCCACGCCCTCGTCGATGATGTCCGCGTTCAGGGTGGGCAGGTACAGGGACGCGATGGACTGCGCCAGCTGGAAAACCACGACGGCGGCGAGCAGCGGCCGGTGCGGCCGCAGGTATTCAACAAGCAGCTTCCAGAGCATGGGCGGCTCCTGACACAGTGTCCACAAGAGGTGGTGCGAAGGTCAGTTTACGTCCGGAGGCTGGGAACAGGCCGTGCCGATGCAGGAGAATCCGGGCTGGTTCTCGGAGGGCGTATTTTGCTGATCCTGCAGGGAACATCAGGGCTTGCGGCTTGCCTCCCAGAATGCGCGTATTGCAAACCATCGTTATACGTTCTGTACATGACTGACCTCACTGATCTTGATCGCAGGCTGCTGTCTGCCCTCCGCGAGGACGGCCGGGAGTCTGTGGCCAGCCTGTCGCGCAGGCTTGGAGTGGCGAGGGCTACCGTGAATAGCCGCCTTGAGCGCCTGCTCGCCTCTGGAACCATCGTGGGCTTTACGGCACGGGTCCGTGACGAAGTAGATCCGCTGACAATTCGCGCCATCACGCTCATCGCGGTCGAGGGCAGGTCTGCCAACAACGTCATACGGGAGTTACGCGGTTTTCCGGAAATCCGCGCCTTGCACACCACCAACGGCGGCTGGGACCTCGTAGCGGAACTGGCCACCGAAAACCTCAGCGGCTTCGACGATGTCCTTGGCAGGATCCGTGCGGTCAATGGCGTGCTCAACAGTGAAACAAGCCTGCTGCTCAGTTCAGTGCTCAGGTAGGGGCCCCGAGCGGAGCGTTGAGTGCATGATCTTGCACAATGCCCGAAATGACCTGGCAAAATGCATAGGCATTTGACGAAAGGTACGCGCTTTGCTCATTGTGGCCGCTTATCGGCGCCGAATACCGTGAGGACACTAATGGTTCACACGGAAGAAGGAGCGCAATGACGCGTTTTGTGGATGTTCACAACATGGTTCGCTGGGTGGCCCGCACGGGAACGCAAACCATCATCTCGGAAATGATGGACTACCTTGAGGACGACTTCCGCCGCTGGGAATCCTTCGATAAGACTCCCCGGGTGGCCAGCCACACCCCGTTTGGCGTCATTGAACTCATGCCTACGAGCGACCACGAGACCTACGGTTTCAAATACGTCAATGGTCACCCCTCGAACCCCGCCCGAGGCTTCCAGACAGTAACCGCATTCGGAGTGCTGGCAGATGTCCACAACGGATACCCCACGTTCCTGACGGAGATGACGCTGCTGACAGCCCTGCGGACTGCAGCCACTTCCGGCATGGTTGGCAGAAGGCTTGCCCGCCCCGGCTCATCTGTGATGGCCATGATCGGCACGGGCAGCCAGTCGGAGTTCCAGGCTTTGGCGTTCAAGGCCGCCCTCGGGATCACCACCCTCCGGGTCTGGGATACTGACCAGGCCGCCATGGCGAAGCTGCTGCGCAATGCGGCACCGCTGGGTTTCGATGTCCACATTGCGTCCTCTGCGGCCGACGCCGTCCAGGGTGCGGACGTCATCACCACGTGTACCGCGGACAAGGCCAACGCCACTGTCCTCAGCGCAGACATGATCTGCCCCGGCGTCCACATCAACGCCATCGGCGGGGACTGCCCGGGAAAGACCGAACTTGACGCCGCCATCCTGGAACTCGGCGAGGTGTTCGTGGAGTACACCCCGCAGACCCGGATAGAAGGCGAGATCCAGCAGATGCCGGCAGACTTTGCCGTGACCGAGTTCTGGCAGGTCCTGGCCGGAGGGGCTGCCGGGCGGTCAGCGCCTGAGCAGGTCACCATCTTCGACTCTGTCGGCTTCGCCATCGAGGACTTCTCCGCCCTCCGCTATGTGCGGGATGCGGTCCAGGGATCCGACTTCTTCGAAGAGATCGACCTGGTCGCAAACCCGGAGGATCCTAAAGACCTCTTCGGCCTGGTGGGCGCGCTCTCCCCGGTCGGCTAGCCCGGCTAGTTCAGCTCGAGCACGTGCAAGCTTAGCCAAAGCACCAGCGTGTCCTCAGGCTGGTCCAAATCCACGCCGAAGAGGTCCCGCAGGCGCTTGAGGCGGTACCGGAGAGTGTTCTGGTGCAGGGACAAGGCTGCCGCTGTCCTTGCGGAATCGCGGGAGCAATCAAGGTAGGTTCTCAGCGTCAGGGCATATCCGGTGCCAAAATCGGCGTCGTACTCTTGGATTCTCCGGGCGGCAGCGGACAGAAGGTGCGGTGCCGCCCGGAACGCCGCGGCCAGCTCCAGGAGGGTGAGGCGGCTGCGGACCTCCCCTGCGCTGGCGTACGTGCCCGGGAAGCCGTCCGAGGCGAGCATCAGCAGGACTAGATCGGCGTCATGCCGTGAACGGCTGATGTCCGAGACGGCGTCGACGGCGGGACCCGCTGCCGCCCGCAGCTCAACTCCCAGCGATGCCCGGGAACGATCGTTGAGCCTCCGGGCGAGGGCTTCAATTGACCCCAGGGACGACGCAGCCGCCGCCGGGAAAATTGCATAAATGGTAGAGCCCGCCTGCACGCATTGAGCGCCTTGGCCGTGGGCCTCGCACTGCGTGGTCACCAGGTCCGCAATCCTCACCAACGTAGTCTCGGCTGCCTGCCCGGGTTCCGTCTGAAAAGCGACGACCGCAAAGGGACCCGAATTCCGCAGCCCCAGCTGTTCGGCAACCAGGATGGCGTCGTCGCCTCCTTCGAGGAGCCTGCGCAGCAGCTCCGCGCGTTGCTGGCGTGCGAGATCATGGCTGCTGCGGGCGCGGAGCATGTGGAGCGCTGCAATGTCCGCGGCGCGTTCCAGGGCCTGTTCGGCTTCGCCATCCAGATCGCCATGGACATCAACAACCCAGATTGACCCCAAGGGCTCCTTGCCCGCCCGGACTGCTATCGCCATCCTGTCCATGGCGGGCCGGACGCCCTCGATCCGGACTGCCCCGGAGGACCGGAACACCGCCGCGTACTGGCCCGCGTTTTCGGGCAGGTAGGGCACCTGCCGGCCAAGGATTCCCCTGCGCCGGTCCTCATCGATCGGCTGGTCCTCAAGCGTGGAGTACGCCAACACCTGTTCCTGCAGGTTCTCGATGGTGGTAGCCCCTCCGACCATCGCCGCAATGGCGTTTGCCAACGCGAAAAGGTCCCCCACCCCCAGCGGTGAGATGGTGCTACCGGCATCTGCCGAGGCGTTGAGGGCAGAGTCCAGGAGTGCATTGAGATGCCGCCACCTCACGTCGTCGTCCACCACCAGGAGGGCGATGCCGGCTTCATCCGCCACCGCTGCGAGGTGTCCGATGTCCTGGTGGAGCTTCTTGACCACCACTGCGGCAAAGCCGGCTTCCGCCGCATCCCGGACCACGCCTGCAGTGCCCGGGTCCGCGGGGTGCAGCCCGATCCCGAGCAAAATGCCCCCACGCAGCCCTTCAAGCGGCACGAAGGGGTCATAGAGCGACGGACTCATCAGGGACAACCTGGGCGGCACCGCTCCTGAACCGAGCACCAGTCCGGTGTCCTCGAGCATCTTCAGCAGGTGGGGCAGGTGGATGCTGTCATTGCGATGGGTGGCCTCGGTCATAGGGCTAAAGCTTCACACCTATGGTGCTGGAACACAAGAAGAATCGATAACCTTCGTTGCCTGCACTGAAGCCGCCGCATGCTGGCACAGCAGATAGTTGACGCATGTCACTTACTCTTGATGCCGGTCCGGCCGCACTTCAAGCCGCAGAATCAGCAACCGCAGCAGCGTCCAGGGCCGGTGTCCTGGTGGTGGACGAACACGACCGCGACCGCCTCCGGGACGTGGAAGCACTGCTCATTGCCATCTGGGGCATGTCACCGCACGGCGCACCTATCCCCTTCGACCTCCTGCGCAGCATTGCGCATGCCGGCTGCAATGTGTCCGCCGCTTACGACCACACCGGGCAACTGTGCGGAGCGGCGGTGGGGATCGTCTCCCCAGGAGGGCGATCCACCTACTCGCTGATTGCCGGCGTGCTTCCCGGCAGCGGCGACAAGGGCGTTGGGTTCGCCCTCAAACAACACCAGCGGGCTTGGTCACTGGCCCGGGGCATCGACACCATGACCTGGACCTTTGACCCGCTGGTCAGCCGCAATGCCCGCTTCAACCTCACCAAGCTGGGAGCGTACGCATCAGAGTATGCCTGCAACTTCTATGGCCAGATGCAGGACGAGATCAACGCCAACGACGAAAGCGACCGCCTCGTGGCGGTATGGCCGCTGGCCTCCCAGCGGAGCATGGATGCCGGGCGCGGAATCCATGCGGAGATCGAACTTCCACCTGACCACTCGTCTGCCGTCCTCGAATACGGCCCCGACTCGCTGCCTGTCCTCCTGGAATCGGGCGGAACGCTGTGGTGCCGCGCGCCGCGGGACATCGTGGCACTCCGCGGCTCGAACCCCGACGCCGCAGCCCGGTGGCGTGTGCTCGTGCGGGAGATCTTCGAACCCGCTTTCGCTTCGGGGCGTCAAGCATCCGGCGTCACGCGAGACGGCTGGTACAAACTGACCGCGCCCGACCAGGCCTAAACCCACCCCCAAGAGGAGAACCCATGCGCACCACATCCCGTGCAGTAACGGCCCGGACGGCCGTCCTTGCCGCCGGCCTCGCGCTGGCGACAGGCCTGGCAGCCTGCTCGGCAGAGACAACACCTGCCAGCAATGCGAACGCCTTTTCGGGAGGCGCCGTGGACGCCGCGGCCGCCGCCGCTCTTCCCGAACGCTTCAAGAGCGCAGGCGTCATCAACGTCGCCTCCGACATTCCCTATCCACCCATGGAGATGTTCGACGAAAACCAGCAGCTCACGGGCCTGGACTACGATCTCGCCCAGGCCCTCGGAGCCAAGCTCGGGGTGCGGCTGGAGCTCCGGACCCAGGCGTTCGACAGCATCATTCCCTCGCTGCAATCGGGCAAGAACGACATCATCATGTCGGGGATGAACGACACCCCGGAGCGCCAGGAAACCCTGGATTTCGTGGACTACTTCCACGCAGGATTCTCGATCCTGGTGCCCGAAGGGAACCCCGGAAACATCACCACCGTCCTGGACCTGTGCGACAAAGACGTCGCCGTGCAGAAGGCCACCGTCCAGGCCGAAATCCTCCGCACCTATGATCAGCAGTGCCTGGACAAAGGATCCCGGCCCATCAGGATCTCCGAACTCCCGCTGGAGACGGACGTCCAAACAGCCGTCCGGTCCGGAAAGGCCGCAGCCGACGTCGTTGATTCGGCGGTGGCAGCCTATGCCGCCACGACCGCCGGCGGCGGGAAGATCTTCGACCTCGTAAAAGACCCTGCCAACCCGGCCGGATACAACCCCGTCTACACCGGTATAGGTGTTCTCAAGAAGGACGCTGAGCTTTCGAAGGCGCTGCTGGCCGCCCTCCAGTCGGTCATCGCAGACGGCACCTACGATCGGATCCTGGCCAAATACAGCCTCTCCGACTACACGGTCAAGGAGACCGGGCTGAACCTGGGCGGTACCAAGCCATGAACACCGCCGTCACCACCCCTCGCCAGAAACCTGCCGGCCCCGGAACCGTGCCTGCCCATGGAAGCAGCCAGGACGACGTCGTAGCCGTTCCCCTCCGGCACCCCTGGCGCTGGGTGGGAGCTGCCCTCCTTGCCCTGGGCGCTGCCGCGCTGGCGGCATCACTGTGGACCAACCCGAACATCGACCACGGCACCATTGGCACCTATGTGTTCCATCCCCGGATCCTCGGGGGCGTGGGCCTGACGATTGTCCTCACCGTTGTATCCATGGTGGTGTCCACGGTTTTTGGCGTATTCCTCGCAGTGATGCGGCTGTCCACGAATCCCGTCATGAACGCCTTCGCCTGGTTCTACGTCTGGGTCTTCCGGGGCACTCCCCTGCTGATCCAAGTGGTCTTTTGGGGCTACCTGGGACTGCTGTATTCACAGATCTCGCTGGGCATTCCCTTCACGGAATTCACTGTCTTCTCCGTGGACACCAACACCCTGGTCCCGGCCTTCACTGCCGGACTGCTCGCCATGACCCTGAACCAGGCCGCCTATTCAGCGGAAATCATTCGCGGCGGGATGCTGTCCGTCGACGCCGGCCAGCACGAAGCTGCATCCTCCCTGGGAATGTCCCCGGCCTTCACCCTGTTCCGTGTGGTCCTGCCCCAGGCCATGCGGGTCATCATCCCGCCAATGGGCAATGAGACGATCTCGATGCTCAAAAACACGTCTTTGCTCTCCGTCATCGCGGTGCTGGAGCTCTACACCGTGGCCACGCAGATCTCTTCCCAGAACCTGCGCCAGATGGAACTCCTCATCGTTGTCAGCTGCTGGTACCTCTTCCTCACCTCGGCGCTGTCCGTTCCCCAGTACTACCTGGAACGCCACTACGGAAGGGGCAACGCCCGCCAGCAGGCTCCCACTCCCCTGGCCAGGATCAGGGCAGTGCTAGGTAAACGGCCGCCCCTCGGTGGGGCGACACCCCCGAAAGCATCGAAAGGACAACCGTCATGACCGAGGCACTGGCCTCCCCCAGGCATCCCGGCCACCGCCCGGCCGCACAGCCGCTCCTCGTGGCCAGCAACGTACGGAAGCACTATGGCGGCGTCGAGGTGCTGAAAGGCATCTCCCTGACAGTCAACACCGGCGAGGTCATGTGCCTCCTGGGTCCGTCCGGCTCAGGTAAATCCACCTTCCTCCGCTGCATCAACCACCTCGAACGGATCGACGGCGGCCGGATCTCCGTTGCGGGCGACCTGATTGGCTACGCGCAACGCCAGGACAAAATTTTCGAGATGAGACCCCGCGAAGTTGCCAAACAGCGCCGGGGCATCGGAATGGTCTTCCAGCGCTTCAACCTCTTTCCCCACATGACCGCACTGGAGAACATCTGGGCCGCCCCGGTCGGCGTCAAAAGGGTGCCCAAGGCGGAGGCCGTCAAGCGCGGGATGGAACTGCTGGACAGGGTGGGACTGGCCCACCTGTCCAAGGCCTATCCGTCCCAGCTTTCAGGCGGGCAGCAGCAGCGGGTCGCCATCGCCCGCGCACTTGCCATGGATCCCCGGCTGCTCCTGTTCGATGAGCCAACCAGCGCCCTTGACCCGGAACTGGTGGGCGATGTCCTGGACGTCATGCGGACCCTGGCAGCGGACGGCATGACCATGATCGTTGTTACGCACGAGATCGGCTTCGCACGCGGCGCGGGCGACAGCGTGGTGTTCATGGACGGCGGCGTGGTGGTGGAGTCCGGCGCCCCCGAAGACGTGCTGGACAACCCGCAAAACCCAAGGACCATTTCCTTCCTCGAGAGCGTGATGTAGTCCCCTTTTCCCACCGTCAGGACGGCACGCTTCCGTCCTTCCTCTTTGAACAGTGAGCCTGAATTGAAGATATCCCGCGCCACCATCACCCTGATCGATGTCCCCTTGCTGGAACCGTTCGTGGTGTCCTACGACAGCTACTCGTCAATGCCCAGCGTCATCCTCACCCTCGAAACAGACGACGGCCTGATCGGCTACGGCGAGAGTGTCCCGGACGGGCACATCACCGGGGAAACGCCCACGGGAACCGTCGAAGCGCTTAAGACGGAGTTGATTCCCGCAGTCCTGGGGCTGGATCCCCGCGATATCACAGCCGTCCACCAGCAGCTCAACAGGGCGCTCAAGGGCTGCGGAGCCGCAAAGGCCGCCCTCGACATTGCCTGTTGGGACCTGGCCGGCAAAGCAGCCAACCGCCCCATTTACAGCCTGCTCGGCGGGCGGCGCCCGGAGCAGCCCACGATCGCGAGGGTCATGAGCATCCTTGCCCCGGAGACCCTGGCCGAACAGGCAGTCCAGGCCCGGAGCCAAGGCTACCGCCACCTCAAGATGAAACTCGGCGGCGGTGATGGCCTGGATATTGAACGCGTGCGGGCTGTCAGGGAAGCCATTGGCTCAGACCTCGCGATCCGGGTGGACGCCAACCAGGGGTGGGCCGATCCCGCAACGGCACGAGAGATGATTGCTGCCTTGGAACCCTACGGAATCGACTGGGTGGAACAACCGCTCCACGCCGACGATATCGACGGTTTCAAGCTGCTGCGCCAGGCCACCGGCGCCCGCCTGATGGCCGACGAATCAGTGGTGGACGCCGCCGACCTGGGCCGGTTCGTCAGGGACCGTTCAGTGGACATGGTCAACCTCAAGCTCATGAAGAGCGGCGGAATCACGCCCTGCCACCGGCTGGCCACCCAAGCCGAACTCGGCGGCCTCAAGGTCCAGATCGGTTCCATGCTGGAAACCAGCATCGCCTCGGCCGCCGGCTTCCATCTGGCCCTGTCCCATCCAAACATTGTCTCCACCGAACTCTCGGGACCCGTCAAGTTCGCCCGGGAACCCGGAAACCTTCAGTACGTCCTGCCCGAAGTCCAGATCGGCGAGGGCCCGGGGCTGGGGGTGGACGTGGACCTCGATGTCCTGGCCGACCTAACGGTCAGCGAGTGCGGGGTCACTGCGTGATCAATGAGGCAGCGCGCCGCCGTCTGCACGACATCTGGAACCACCTGCACGATCACCCGGAACCGAGCATGGAGGAGTTCGCCACCTCCGCGTACCTTGCCGGCCTGCTCGCGGAAGCGGGCCTCGAACCACGGAAATTTTCCGACTTTCCCGGTTTCACCGTGGATGCCGGGGAGGGAGTTCCCAGGATAGGGCTCAGGGCGGATATGGATGCCTTGGTGCAGGAGGTGGACGGGAAACGGATTGCTGTGCATTCGTGCGGCCATGATGCCAACATGGCGATAGTCGCTTCCGTCATGCTCGAACTTGCGGAGCAGCCGGAGCCGCTCAACGGAGCCGTCCGTGCCATCTTCCAACCCGCGGAGGAGGCGGGCAACGGGGCGGAACTGGTGGCGTCACTTGGTGTCGCGGACGGGCTTGAGTATCTCTTTGGCGTGCACCTGCGCCCGCAGCAGGAACTCCCCGCTCCCTGCCTGGCGCCCGCCATCTCCCACGGGGCCTGCCTCTTCGCCAGCGGCACCATCACAGGTGAGGACCACCATGGGGCACGGCCCCACCTCGGAGCGAACGCCGTCGAACTTGCGCTTGAAATCTCGGCAGGGCTGCAGCGCATCAAGGTCGATCCGCAGATCCCGAGTTCCGCGAAAATGACAATGCTGCACGCCGGCGGAAGAAACCTCAACGTCATCCCCGGCAGCGGATGCTTCGGGGTGGACCTGCGCGCCCAAACCAACGAAGCCATGGCCACGCTGCGGACGGGGCTGGTGGAGGTGTGCCGATCGGTGGCGGCGAACAGCGGGGCGGAGATCCGCCTCGACTTCCGGGATGAGGTGCCTGCTGCAGTGATAGGGCACAAGGCCGAGGCCGTCCTGGCTTCGTCGGTCACGGCGACATTGGGCAGGGAGTACCTGCGTCCCAGGATCGTCACGTCAGGCTCGGACGACTTCCACTTCTACACCCGGCAGAACCCTGCGCTTCAGGCGGCCATGCTGGCCGTCGGGGCAAACGTCCAACCCGGACTCCACCACCCGGACATGACGTTCGACGGCGGTGCGATGGAACGCGCCGTGGATGTCCTTCTGGCGTCCTGCCGGCAGTCGCTGGCCCGGAGCGAATAGAAGGCAGGTCGAGTCATGCCGGCTGGTCATACCGGTACCAGCCCTGCCCGGTTTTCCGGCCGTAATTACCTTGTTCGTAGAGCTCCGCCAAGGCGGGGTGGGGCAGGTCCGCCGGGTCCTGCGTTTCCTCGAAGGTCGCTTGCCGGATCAGGTAGCTCACGTCAAGGCCCACCAGGTCCATCAGCTCAAACGGCCCCATGGGGTGGCCCAGCGCAGTCCTGGCTGCAGTGTCGATGTCGCTGACACTGGCGATGCCGTCCGCGTAAAGCCGGAGTGCCTCGTCCCGGATGGCGCCCATGAGTCTGTTGGCCACAAATCCGGGGATCTCGCGGTTGATAAGGACGGGCGATTTGCCCAATGAGCGCGCCAGATTCATGGTGGTGTCCACCGTGTCCGGAGATGTCTTGGCGTGGCGGACCACCTCAACACATTTCATGACCAGGGCCGGGTTGAAGAAATGCATGTTGCAGACCTGCTCCGGCCGCCCTGTCTCCTCGGCCACTTTCGAGGAGCCCAGCGTGGAGGAATTTGTGGCCAGGATGGCGTGCGTGGGGGCTGCCCGTCCCAGCGCCGCGAAGATGCTGCGCTTCACTTCGAGTTTCTCGGTGGCGGCCTCGATCACGAAGTCGGCATCCGCGGCGCCGGCCTCCAGCGTGCTGGTGAAGGTGAGCCGCGCCAGGGCGGCCCCGGCATCCTGTCGGCTCCGGCGCCCCTTGGCCACGCTGCTGTTCATCCGGTCGGTGAGCTGGCTCCGGGCGGCTGTCAGCATGTCTGCCGCGACATCCTGGATGGTGACCTGGTAGCCGGCCAGGGCGCACACCATGCCGATCTGTGAGCCCATGGCTCCGGCCCCGACCACCAAAATCCTGTTGACCTGCATGATTCTCTTCTCCTGGTGCGCAACGTGACTTCCGGCGCCTAGCTCAGCGGAAAGCGGGAATCCCGGTGATGTGGTTACCCAGGATCAGGGTGTGGACCTCGTCGGTGCCTTCGTAGGTCCGGACAGACTCCAGGTTGTTGGCGTGGCGCAGGGGCGAATAGTCCAGGGTGATGCCGTTGCCGCCCAGGATGGCGCGGGCGTCGCGGCAGATCTTGATGGCTTCCCGGACGTTGTTGAGTTTGCCTACGGAGATCTGGACGGGTGCAAGGGTGCCGGCATCCTTGAGCCGGCCCGTGTGGATCGCCAGCAGGGTGCCCTTCTGGATTTCCAGCAGCATATCCACCAACTTCTGCTGCGTGATCTGGTACGCAGCCAGCGGTTTATCGAACTGCATCCGCTCCAGCGAGTAGGCCAGCGCCTGCTCGTAGCTGTCCCGGGCCGCCCCCATGGCACCCCAGATGATGCCGTAGCGGGCTTCATTCAGGCAGGAGAACGGGCCGCGGAGGCCCGCGGCGCCCGGCAGCCTGGCGGTGTCGTCCACTGTGACGTCTTCAAGGGTGATATCGCACTGGATCGATGCCCGCATGGAGAGCTTTGGCTCTATCGGCGTGGCGGTGAAGCCGGGAGTGTCGGTGGGGACCAGGAAACCCCGGACGCCGTCCTCGGTAGCGGCCCAGATGACGGCGATCTGCGCCACGGAGGCCAACCCGATCCACCGTTTCGCGCCGCTGATGACCCATTGGTTGCCGTCGCGGCGGGCGAAGGTCTGCATGCTGGAGGGATCCGAGCCTGCCGTGGGTTCGGTGAGGCCAAAGCAGCCGATGATCTCACCCTTCGCCATGCCGGGCAGGTAGCGGTTCTTCTGGTCCTCCGAACCCCATTTGTGGATGGCGGTCATCGCCAATGAGCCCTGGACCGAGACGAACGTCCGCAGCCCGGAGTCCCCGGCTTCCAGTTCCATCGCCGCCAAACCGTATTCGACGGCGGAACGGCCCGGGCAGCCGTAGCCCTTCAGGTGCATTCCCAGGAGCCCCAGGGCACCCATCTCTTGGGCAATTTCCACCGGGAAGTGCGCAGCTTCATACCAGTCCTTGATGTTCGGCTTGATGCGCTCGCGCACGAACCGGCGGACGGTGTCCCGCAGCTTCAGTTCGTCACTGCTGAGCAGCCCCTGCAGGTCCAGCACGTCCGAGCGGACCTCGCCGGCAGCGCCGGTAACGGCCTGCAGTTCCGGTTCGGACAGGGTTTCTGGTGTGACGCTCATCTTTGATCCTCCGACTGTGACGGCCTAACGGCGTTGGTTTGCGTTCGCCCCGTTCACTGTGACAGCAATTTATGTTCCGATCCAATACCAAATAACAGCACTATTGATTCGCTCGGAGCATTAGACGCTCAGTCAAGTTCCGGTGTCGGCAGCGCAATTTCAGAAAGCCTCAGAACCTCCCGGAGGGCGGGACTGGTGTTGTCCTTGCGCCAAATCATTCGCAGCAGGACAGGGTCCGCGGGGTCCTCCAGGGGCAGGAACAACACGCCCGGATAGTGGAGATTCTCCGCAACGGAAGAGACCGTCATCGCCACCCCGATTTCAGCGGCCACCAGTGAGACCAGCGTCAGTGAATCCGGTGCTACCTGCACAATTGACGGCAGGAACCCGGCATCGCTGGCAAGCCTGAGGAGATGGTCGCGCAGGACCGCGCCGGGATCCGCGGGCAGGGTAACGAATGGCTCGCCGTCCAGGTCAGCCATCCGCACGGAAGCCCGCCCGGCCAGTGGGTGGCCGGCGTGCACGGCGATGACGAGTTTTTCGTTGGCAATGACCCGGGAGTCGAGGGCTGCCGGGATGAAGTTCCACCGTCCCAGCCCGATTTCCATGGCGCCGTTGGCCACTTTGTCCAGGGCCGGGATGGCGAAATTCGAGCTGTACAGCTCGAAGTCGATGCCCGGGTGTGTTTTGCGGACCAGTTTTGCCAGCTTTCCGACCATGACGTGCGACGACGCTCCGGCGAAAGCGACCCTCACGCGCCCGGTCTCGCCCTTGCCGGCGTTGGCAACCATGGTCCTGGCCCGCCGGCAGGCATCGAGAATATCCGTCGCCGGCTGGACCAGGGCCTCGCCCGCCGGGGTGAGCCGCACAGAGCGGGTGCTGCGCTCAAAGAGTGGGGCGCCGAGCTCCCGTTCCAGGTTCTGGACTGCACGGCTGACCGGGGGCTGGGCCATGTGCAGCTGCTGGGCGGCCCGCCCGAAATGCAGCTCTTGGGCAACGGCCAGGAACGCGCGGATCTGCTGGATCTCCATAGCGGGCAATTATGCGTCAGGCACATAGAAGCGTCAAACGTCAGTGAGGCTTCCGCATCAATGCTGTTTTTCCACCAAGGGGCTGCGCGGCGGCAAGAGCAGGGCCTTTGTTGCGCTTTGCGCATCAAAGGAGGCCGGAATACGTATTGGACGCGAAGTAATGGGTTTGCCACAGTGGGTGATGTGGAGCACAAACCGGAAGGCATGACATGAATCAAACTGACGCTGCATCAAGGCTGAACCAGGCTTTCGGCCGCTCCGGCAGCGGGCCGCTGAGCGGCGTGGTTGTTGCGGACTTCACCCGCGTCCTCGCCGGACCGTATTGCACCATGCTGTTGGCGGACATGGGAGCGACGGTGATTAAGGTCGAGAGCCCGCAGGGAGACGACACCCGCGGCTGGAAGCCGCCCGTCCGTGACGATGAAGCCACGTTCTATCTGTCCGTCAACCGCAACAAGCATTCGATTGTGCTCGACTTCAGGGACGAGTCAGATCTTGAAGTTGCCCGCGAACTCGCCGCAAGGGCAGATGTCCTCGTGGAGAACTTCAAGCCTGGGGGGCTGGAGCAGTTCAAGCTGGACTACGACAGCGTTTCCGCACTGAACCCGGATGTCATCTACGCGTCCATTACCGGTTTCGGCACCGCCGGGGGCGCGGGCTTGCCGGGCTACGATCTGTTGGTCCAGGCGGTGTCCGGGATGATGAGCCTCACGGGCGGCCAGGACACCGAACCATACCGTGCCGGACTGGCCATATTCGACGTGATCACCGGCCTGCACGCCAGCATCGGCATTCTTGGGGCACTCCACCACAAGGACAACACCGGCCAGGGGCAGCTTGTTGAGCTGAACCTGCTCTCGTCCGCCCTGTCCGGAATGGTCAACCAGTCGGCGGCCTATGTCACTGGCGGGCTGGTACCCACCCGCATGGGCAACGAGCACCCCAGCCTGTACCCCTATGAACCGATGCCTACAGGCGACGGAATGCTGATCGTCGTGGCAGGAAACAACGGCCAGTTCACCAAACTCTGTGATGCTCTGGGCATCCCCGAAGTTGCCGCAGACCCGCGCTTCGGCAACCCGCAGGAGCGCAACGCCAACCGTGAGGAGCTGCGGCCCATCCTCCAGGGGCGCCTGGCCGAGCGTTCCGCGGCTGAGTGGTTTGAGCACCTTTCCGGACTAGGCCTGCCCTGCGCGCCCATCCAGGACGTCAAGGGCGGCATTGAACTCGCCCGGAAACTGGGACTGGAACCGATCGTTATGGCCGGAAACGGCGAACGCCGGATTCCCTCCGTGCGCCACCCGGTTGCCTTCTCGCAAACCCCGGTCAGTTATGAACTGGCCCCGCCGGAACTCAATGCCAGCTCCGATCTGGTCCGCACCTGGCTGGCCGCCAAGGAGGTGCGGCTCGTTGGCTGAGGAATTCCGCGCACAGGTGTACGTCCGCTGGTCCGACCAGGACGTCAACGGCCATGTAAACAATGCGCGCGTGGCAACCCTGCTGGAAGAGGCCCGGATTCAGTGGCGGCGCCACGCGGCCTCCGCAGCCGCTGCCGCCGAAACAACCACCCTGGTGGCGTCCCTGACGCTGCATTACCGCCGGCCCATCGAGTTCGGCCAGGACGTTGACGTGGACATCTGGGTGGCACGCATCGGGGACAGGTCCTACACCATGGCCTACGCCGGATACCAGGACGGGAACCTGGTCCTGGACGCCTCAACAGTCATGGTTTCCCTCGACGACGCGACCGGGAAGGCCCGGGCGCTCGACGCCAGGGAAAGAGACTACCTGGAGCGCTATCTGCGCGCTGAAGTGCCGGTCTGAGCGGCACCCAAACAACAACCGGACAAACATTGCGGGCAACCCCGGCTGTCCAGAGACAAAGGAAAAACTGTGGTTACAGAAGAGATCAACAGCGACTACTTCATGGTCGATGACTTCCTCTCCGAAGACGAACGGATCATCCGGAAGAAGGTCCGTAATTTTGTCGAAACCGACCTTCTGCCGGTCATCAACGACTATTGGGACCGGGCGGAATTTCCGTTCGCCCTCGTCCCCAAGATCGCGGCGCTCGGCATCGTCGGCACAACCATCGAAGGCTACGGCTGCCCCGGCATGAGCCGCCTGGCAGCCGGAATGGTGGCCATGGAGATGGCACGGGGAGACGGCTCCATCAACACCTTCATCGGGGTCCAGTCCGGCCTGGCGATGGGCACCATCAATACGCTCGGCAGCGAGGAGCAGAAGCAGCGGTGGCTTCCCGGGATGGCCAGGCTGGAAAAGATCGGGGCCTTCGGACTCACCGAGCCGGACCATGGCTCGGACTCCGTGGGGCTGGAAACGAGCGCGCGCCGGGACGGTGACCACTACATCCTGAACGGCCGCAAACGCTGGATCGGCAACGCGAGCTTCGCCGACGTCGTCGTGCTCTGGGCCCGGGATGAAGCGGACGGCAAGGTCAAGGCGTTCATTCTGGAAAAGAACGGCGACGGCAGCTACCCGGCGGGCTACCGGGCCGAGGTGATCACCGGCAAGATCGGCAAAAGGGCGATTCTGCAGCCCGACATCACCATTGAAAATCTGCGGATTCCGGCGGAGAACAAGCTCGTCGAGGCGAATTCCTTCCGCGATGTCACCCGTGTGCTCACCGCGACCCGCGGCGGTGCCTCCTGGGAATCAGTGGGCCACGGGATCGCCGCGTACGAGGCCGCAGTGAAATACGCGAAGGAACGCGTGCAGTTCGGCAAGCCCATTGCCAGTTATCAGCTGGTGCAGAACAAGCTCGCCAACATGCTGGCCGAGTTGACCGCCATGCAGCTGATTTGCTTTCGCCTGGCCGCACTCGCCGACCAAGGGAAAATGACCGGCCCCATGGCGTCACTGGCCAAGATGCACACGGCCCAGAAGGCGCGCTGGATCTGCCAGGAAGCCCGCGACATCCTGGGCGGCAACGGGCTGCTGCTGGAAAACCATGTAGCGCGCCACATGACTGATATGGAAGTCGTCCACACGTACGAGGGAACGGACTCCATCCAGTCGCTGCTGATCGGCCGCGATATCACCGGCATCTCAGCATTCTCAGGATGACGTCCTTCTTGCCAGGAGCAAGCCAAACCAAACGAAGAACAAGCCAAGAGGGAGAGCCAATGTACAGGCTGAAAAACAAGACCGCCATCGTCACAGGCGGGGCACAGGGGATCGGCGCTGCCACGGCCCTCCGGCTGGCCACGGAGGGCGCAACGGTTGCCATCCTGGACCTGAACGCCGAGCGGGCGGCGGCCACGGCCGCCGAAATCAGCTCAGACGCCGCCGTCGGGGCGGCCGGAGGTTCGGCAGTCAGCGCCGCCTGTGATGTCACGAGTGAGGACCAGGTTGCCGAGGTCTTCGGGCAGATCTTCGCCGACCACGGACGCATCGACATCCTGGTCAACAACGCCGGCATCACCCGGGACAACATGCTCTTCAAAATGGACCGTCCGGACTGGGATTCTGTCCTGGCCACCAACCTGACCAGCGCCTACCTTTGCGCCAAAGCAGCGCAGAAGTTCATGGTGCAGGCCCGGTACGGAAAGATTGTCAGCCTGAGCAGCCGCTCCGCGCTGGGCAACCGCGGGCAGGCTAACTATGCTGCCGCCAAGGCAGGGATCCAGGGACTCACCGCCACGCTGGCACTGGAACTGGGTCCGTTCAACATCAACGTCAACGCGGTGGCGCCGGGCTACATCGCCACCGCCATGACCGCTGCGACAGCTGGACGGGTCGGCAGCACGCCGGAGGAGCACCAGAAATCCGTGGCCGAACGCACCCCGTTGGGGCGGGTCGGGGAGCCGGAGGAAGTGGCCGCCGCGATTGCGTTCTTCGCCAGCGATGATTCCTCATATGTCTCCGGCCAGACGCTCTATATCAATGGAGGAGCACGTTGATGGCTGAAGCATTCCTGGTGGGCGGGGTGCGCACCCCGGTGGGGCGCTACGGCGGCTCACTGTCCGGGGTCCGTCCGGATGACCTGGCGGCGCTCGTTCTCGGCGAAGCTGTTCGGCGGGCAGGAATCGAGGCTGCCGACGTCGATGAGGTGATCCTGGGCAACACCAACCAGGCGGGAGAGGACAACCGCAATGTGGCGCGGATGGCATCCCTGCTCGCAGGCTTCCCGGACAGTGTCCCGGGGATGACCGTGAACCGGCTTTGCGCCTCCGGGCTCAGCGCCATCATCATCGCATCGCAGATGATCAAGTCAGGTGCGGCGGATATCGTAGTGGCCGGCGGAGTGGAATCCATGTCCCGGGCCCCCTGGGTGCTGGCAAAGCCCGAGAAGGCATTCGGACGCCCGGGAGAAATCGCCGATACCTCCATTGGTTCGCGCTTCCTGAATCCGAAGTTCCACGAACGCCCCAAATCCACCTTTTCGATGCCGGAGACGGCAGAGGAGCTGGCGCGCGTGGACGGTATTTCCCGCGAGGACGCGGATGCCTTCGCGCTCCGTTCACATCAACGGGCCCTTGCGGCTGTGGATGAAGGCCGTTTCCTGGCGGAGATCGTTCCGGTAGAGACTAAGCGGGGAGCTGTCAAGGAGGACGAGGGTCCCCGACGTGAAACGACCCTCGAAGCGCTGGCGGGCCTGCGCCCGGTGGTGCACCCCGGCGGCGTGGTGACCGCGGGAAACTCCAGTTCACTCAATGACGGCGCCTCCGCCGTCGTTGTTGCCAGTAAAAATGCCGTCGAGCGGCTGAACCTTCACGCGCGGGCACGAATCGTCGACGGCGCCTCCGCGGGCGTGCCGCCGGAGATCATGGGCATCGGCCCGGTGCCGGCCACACTCAAGGTGCTTGGGCGGGCCGGCTGGTCACTCGATGACGTGGGGGCGATCGAGCTCAACGAGGCCTTCGCGGTGCAGGCACTGGCCTGCATGCGCAGGCTGGGAATGAACGAGGAGATCGTGAACCGGGACGGCGGCGCAATCGCGCTCGGCCACCCCCTTGGATCCTCCGGTGCCCGGATCGCCGTTACGCTGCTGGGCAGGATGGAGCGTGAAGGTGCGGCCAGGGGCCTGGCCACCATGTGCGTGGGGCTCGGGCAAGGCACCGCGATGCTCCTCGAACGAGCCTGACCCCTTGTTTCCTTGCTGAAAACCGCTGAATAACGTCGGCGAGGGGTGACTTCACAGCGCCGCTCCCGCCGCGAATGCCCGCCTGATTATTGATGCCTTAAGCACATCAATCGGTGCTCAATTTGGTATTGGATTCGAATTGAACACTCTGCGAGAGTGATCTAGCTAACACAAAGGCGATCAACACAATGTGCAAGACCAACCACCAACCCGAACGACAATGAGGTCCGTTTTGAAGAAGCGAAGCGCAATGCATTTGAAAGTCTCTGCAGGGCTTGTGGGGATCTCGCTGGCACTGGTGGGCTGCGGCGCCGGTGGAGCGGCCCGTGCCAATGACGGATCCGACTACCCGAAGAAGCCGGTGCGGTTCCTGGTCCCTTTCGCCGCGGGTGGCCCCTCCTCCATGACAGCACTCGCCTACGCATCCTGCCTCGAACGCAGCCTGGGAAAGCCCGTCGTGGTTGAAAACAAGCCCGGCGGCAGCGGCGGCATAGCCATGCAGGAGTTGGCCGGCGCCAAGCCGGACGGCCACACGCTCGGGCTCGGCACCAACGGCCCGCTGGTCATGAACCCCATCGTGAACAAATTAGGCTACAGCCTGGCTGACTTCACCTCGGTCGGAGTCATGGCCGAGATGCCCACCATGCTCGTGGTCGGCGCCGACTCGCCGTTTGCCGATGCGAAGGAATTTTTCGCGGCGGCCAAGGCAAGTCCCGGGAAGCTCAGCGTCGCGGTTCCCGGGGCTACCACCTCCGCAGCGATCGAGCTGACGCGGTTGAAGTCCGACTACGGCATCGAGGTCACGGCGGTTCCGACCGCCGGCAACGCGGAAATGACCACGAATCTGCTCGGCGGCCATGTCGACGCACTGTTCATAACCGACCATTCCGACGTTGCAGCACGGATCGCGGACGGATCCTTCAAGCCGCTTGCCATCAGCAGCCCGGAACGCGCCGCCTGGTACTCCGAGGTTCCGACGCTGGCCGAAGTCGGCTTCAAGGATCTGGTCAACGCAGTTTCGGTGTTCGGCGTCGTCGGCCCGAAAGGCATGCCGGAGAACGTCGTCTCCAAGCTCGAAGGCGAACTCAAGACTTGCGCCGCTGATCCGGGCGTGGCCGAACAGGTCGGCGAACGGTTTGTGCCTGACGAATTCGCCGGTTCCAAGGAGCTGCACACCGCATTCACTGCCATGCAGGACCTCTACCAACCCCTCCTGGGGAAGTAAATCAGCAAAGGCATGGATATGACGAAACCCGCTCTTGGCCCCGCAGAGGTGGACGAAGCCCGTCCGGCGGCCGGACACCCCGACAGGCCCCGGCATCGGCTCCGCCGCCTGGTCCCCCTTCTCCTGGTCGCCGCCGGAGTATCGGCCGTGATCGGGTCCTGGCAGCTCTCGCTGGGAGAGCTGAACAGCCCCGGTCCCGGGCTCTGGCCCTTTATCGTCTCCGTCGCGGTGACCATCGCAGCGGTGGCCCTCGTGCTGTTCCCGGACGCGGCGGTTCCCGAGTCCTGGACCCGGCGGACGGCCGCTATTGCGGGCGGCGTGGGCAGCCTGTGCGTGTTCGTGGTGCTTTTTGAAGCCATAGGCTTCCTGGTTCCGGCGTTTCTGATGCTTCTGCTCTGGCTCCGGGTTTTCGGCCGCGAGCCGTGGCGCTGGACCGTCCCTTTGGCCCTCGGAGGTGCCGTTGTGCTGCACGTGGTTTTCGCAGGCCTGCTTGGGGTGCCGTTTCCCGACGACATCGTAGTCACCAGCCTCTCCCCGATGATCGGATTCTGATATGGACGCCCTGAACAACCTGGGCCAGGGCTTCTCTGTAGCCTTTGACCCGATGAACCTGCTGTTCGTATTCGTCGGTGTGGTCATCGGAACTGCCATCGGCGTCCTGCCGGGGCTGGGCCCGACCGCCACCATCGCGCTCCTGCTGCCGATCACCTACACGATGGATCCGGTCGGCGCGGTGATCATGCTGGCCGGTATCTACTACGGCTCGATGTATGGCGGCACGATCACCTCGGTACTCCTGCGTCTTCCCGGCGAGGCCGCATCAGTGGTCACCACCTTTGATGGTTATCAGATGACCAAGCAGGGCAGGGCCGGAACGGCTCTCGGCATTTCCGCGGTCGGTTCCTTCATCGGCGGCACGGTAGCCATCATCGGCCTTACCTTCCTGGCTCCGTTGCTTGCCAAGGTGGCCGTCGCGGTGGGCCCGGCGGGCTACGTCGCCATCATGATCCTGGGCCTGTTCCTGGTGACCTCCCTCGGCAGCGGTTCAACGGTCAAGAGCCTGTTCATGGCAGGAATCGGCCTCCTGCTCTCCACCGTGGGCCAGGACCCGGTTACCGGAACCGCACGCTTCACGTTCGGCCAGACGTCGCTGCTGGGCGGGTTGGATTTCGTCGCTATCGCCATGGGGCTTTTCGGTGTGGGAGAACTGCTCCATAGCCTCGAGCGGAGCGAAAAGGGCCAGGCCGTCACCGCCAAAATCAAGAACATCTGGCCCTCGCGGAAGGATTTCCGTGACTCCTCCGGTGCGATAGCCCGGGGCTCGGTGCTGGGCTTCTTCATCGGCGTCCTGCCCGGCGGCGGCGGCGTCATCTCATCGCTGGCATCCTATGCCATGGAGAAGCGCCGCGCGAAGGATCCCAGCCGGTTCGGAAAGGGTGCCATCGAAGGCGTCGCCGGTCCTGAGACAGCGAATAACGCCTCATCAACGTCGGCCTTCATTCCGCTGCTCGTCCTGGGCATCCCGTCCAACGTTGTCCTGGCCATGATCTACGGAGCGCTCCTGCTGCACGGGATCACACCGGGGCCGCAGCTGATCAACGAGCATCCCAACGTTTTCTGGGGCGTCGTCGCGTCAATGTACATCGGCAACCTGATGCTCATCATCCTCAATATCCCGCTGGTTGGAGTCTTCATCCAGATGCTCCGGGTACGGACGGGGATCCTTTCGACCTTCGCACTGCTGGTGGTCATGGTCGGCGTGTTCTCCATCAACAACAACCCGTTCGACATGTGGGTGGTGCTCGCGTTCGGGGTTCTCGGCTGGATCATGATCAAGGCTCACTTTGACCCAGGCCCCCTGGTGCTGGCTTTCATCCTGGGCCCGATCCTGGAGAAATCCTTCCGCCAGACGATGCTGATCTCCGAAGGAAGCTTCGGTATTTTCGCCTCGGACCCGGTGTCCGCGACCATCTTCATCCTGATCGGGCTGTTCATCGTCTACGGCTTCATCAGCCGCAGACGGCGGCAGCGCAGGACGCGCCGCGCAGCCGCTGCAGGCCCGGAAGAGAGCAATACGCTCGTCCACGCCTCGGCCAGGCGCGAGGGGACTCCGGATTCCGGCACCGAAGAATGATTCCGCGCCGCCGCGTCCATCCGCGAGCGCCGTCGGTTGCGAGTCAACCGAAAGACAATTCGACAGAAAGACAAGGGAGCACCTTGAAGAACGTCTTGCGCCTTCAAACGACCGCCGGGCTTGCCTTGGCATCGCTGGCATCCCTGACCGTAGCAGCGTGCGGTGTGGCCGGTTCCGCCGGCCCCGGGAATGCCGGATCCGACTATCCCGCGAAGCCGGTCACCATCCTTATGCCCTATGCCGCCGGCGGCCCCTCGGATCTTACCGCCCGTTCGGTTGCCGCCTGTTTGGGGAACAGCCTCGGCGAGGCCTTCGTCGTCGAAAACAAACCCGGCGGCAGCGGAGCCGTCGCAATGCAGGAGCTGGTGGGTTCTAAACCCGACGGCCAGACGCTGGCGCTCGGTACCACCGGCACGCTGGTCATGGCCCCTATGATCAACTCGCTGAGCTACAGTCTTGCGGACGTTGAACCCATAGGTGTCATGGCCGACAATCCGACCCTGATCGTTGTGGGAACAAACTCCCCCTACAAGGACGCAGCAGAGCTCTTCGAAGCGGCCAGGGCGGATCCTGGAGCAATCTCGATGGGTGTTCCTGGTGCTACGAGTCCCGCGGCCATTGAACTGCAGCGGCTGAAGAACGACTACGGGGTTGAGATCACCGCCGTGCCGGCCTCGGGTAACGCGGAGATGACCACCAATCTGCTGGGCGGGCATGTGGATGCACTTTTCATCAACGACCATCCTGATGTCCAGGCACGGATTACCGAGGGGTCTTTCCTTCCCGTTGCCGCCACCACGCCTGAACGGCTCGGCTGGCTCCCCGACGTACCGACGCTGGCCGAATCGGGGTTCCCGGACCTGGTGAATGCCACGTCAATCTACGGCCTGTTCGGTCCCCAGGGCATGCCGGACGCTGTTGTGTCCACCCTCGAACGCGAACTCGAAACCTGCCTTAGTGACCCCAAGGTCGTTGAGCAGATCGGAAAGAACTTTGTGCCGAAGGAATTCATTGGTGCCGAGGAGCTGGGCGCCAACTTTGCCCGGATCAAGGCACTCTACGAACCGATCCTCGGCCGGTGAGCCGGGTAACAATCGTCGTCCTAGTCAACGGGAGATTTTCATGGTGAGGGAACTGAATGGCCTGGCGGAGCTTGTGCCGCTGATTGGCTCAGAACTTGGTGTGAGCGGCTGGCACAGTGTCCAACAGGACCGGATTCAGGACTTTGCCGATGCCACCGGCGACCAGCAGTGGATCCACGTCGATCCGGAGAGGGCGGCCGGCGGCCCGTTTGGGCGTCCGGTTGCCCACGGCTACCTGACCCTGTCGATGATCCCGTTCTTGGCACAAGAGGTGTACCGGGTCAATGGATTGAAGATGATCGTGAACTACGGGCTGAACAAGGTCCGGTTTCCGAGCCCGGTCCCGGTGGGTTCCCGGGTCCGGAGCCGCCTCACCCTCGTCTCCGTCACGCCGGCGGCCCAGGGCAGCCAGGTGGTGATCCGCCATGAGATTCAACTCGAGGGCGGGGCCCGGCCGGCCTGCGTGGCTGAAACAGTCTCCTTGATGGTCGGCTGAGGGGCCTCGGCAGGCCGGTGGACAAGAGAACATCCCTCAGCGAGGCCGTGGCGGAGCACATCCGGGACGGCCAGCTTGTGGCCATCGAGGGATTCGGGCACCTGGTTCCGGTGGCGGCTGCCCACGAAATAATCCGGCAGGGATTCCGTGACCTGACGCTGGCCCGGATGACCGGCGACGTGCTGATTGACCAACTGCTGGCGGCCGGTTGCCTGAAGGGGGTCATCGGCTCCTTTGTCGGAAACAGTTCGGCAGGCTCGCTCCACGAGCTGCGCCGGCGGGTGGAGAACTCGGACCCCGTTCCCTTGGACCTTGAGGAATACAGCCACGGCGGCATGGTTTGCCGGTACCTTGCGGGTGCCTCGAAGCTTCCGTTTTATCCCATCAACTCCTACCGGGGCAGCGATCTCGTGGCACTGAACGGAAAGATCCGGTCCGTCAAGGACCCGTACGGCGGGGAGGAAATCCACGTGGTCCCGGCGCTGAATCCCGACGTGACGATCATTCACGCGCAGCGGGCCGACCTGGCCGGCAACATCCAGGCGTGGGGCATTCTTGGCGTGCAGGCCGAAGCTGCCTTCGCCGCTAGGAGGGTCATTGTCACGGTTGAAGAAATTGTCGACGACGCCGTCATCCGCTCCGATCCGAACCGCACCATCGTTCCATCCCACGTAGTCGACGCAGTGGTCCACTGTCCGCGCGGAGCGCATCCTCATTCGGTCCAGGGCTACTATGACCGCGACGACGGGTTCAGCCGCCGCTGGTCCGAGCTCGCCCGCGATCCGCGGCGGCTTCGCGACTGGCTGCAGGAAAACATCCACGGCACCCGGGACCATGCCGAGTATATTGCCCGTCTCGGCCCGGACTACTGGGACCGCCTGCAGGTCGAGGCGGCATTCTCCGTTCCGGTCAACTACGGAGGCCGCAAATGAGCATCACGGAACGATCGGAAAAATCATCGACACGCGTATCCTGCCGCCAAACGGAACCTGCACAGCCGGAAGTGACCAGCAGCGAGCTTCTCACCACCCTGTCCGCCCGTGCGCTGGAAGGAAAGCATGTGGTGTTCGCCGGACACGGACTTCCCACCCTGGCAGTGTCCTTGGCGCAGCGGACGGTTTCTCCCGGCGTCGAAATAATCTATGAGTCAGGCGTGACCGGGGCGCAGCCGGCCGACCTGCCGCGCAGTATTTCGGATTCGGTCCTCGTCACCGGCGCGGCGGGGGTCCTGCCCATGGCGCAGCTGTTCAACTTCGTGCTGCAGGGACAGCGCGTGGACGTCGGATTCCTCGGTGCCGCCCAGGTGGACAGATACGGCAGCCTGAACTCCAGCCTGATCGGAAAGGACTGGGCGGCACCGGCCAGTAAGCTCCCAGGCTCCGGGGGCGCCATCGAGGCGATGGCCGGGGCCGGCGAAATCTTCGTCGTGATGCGCCGGCACAATCCCCGGTCCCTCGTGGCGGACCTCGATTTCTGCACCACGCCCGGACCGCGTCGGGCGGCGGCGGCCCGCGGCGGCGTGATGCCCGCGGGCCTGGGCGTGACCACCGTCATTACGGATCTGGGCATCATGACACGCCGGGGCATCGACGAAGAGCTTGTCCTTACCGCTGTACATCCCGGCGTCGAGGTGGACGACGTCAGGGCAGCCACAGGGTGGGACCTGGAGGTCTCGAAGAACCTGGTCACCACGGTGCCGCCGACCGGCCGGGAACTGGCACTGCTGCGGGACGTGTTGGATCCGGAGCGGGTATACCTGCGATGAGTCCGGGTCCGGTATCCCCTCCGGATCGACAGGAATCACCGGCCTGGCCACTCCCCCACGCTGGCAGTGTGACGCTCTGCCATCAGATTGCCGGCGCCGTGTTCCTGATGCCCTGATCGATTCGGCCGACCTTTTTGGTCAATGAGGGGCGTTGCCGGGGCAGGAAGCTCGCCAGTACCGCAGCAGTAAGGGCTGCTGCCGCGGCAATCCAGAAGACGTGTTCGAAGGCTCGGAAGGATGGGTGCTCTGTTCCGTCAAGCGTCAGTGTGGTTGAGGCCAGCAGCACGGCCACGGCGGCGCTGCCGATGGTGGTTCCGATGACGCGCAGCACGGTGTTCAGCCCATTGGCAGCGGCAGTGACGGTTACGGGGACAGATCCCATGATGAGGATGGGCATCGCTGCATAGGCGATGGCGTTGCCGATGCCTATGACAACAGCTCCCAGCATCACCATCCAGACTTCTTCGGTCAGGAAGAGGCGGCCAACGTAGCCGGCGGCAGAAACGAGGGAGCCCATAATGAGGGCGGTTTTGGCGCCGTAACGGCGGCTGCTGAGGGCGGATACGGGAGTGAAGAGCACCATTGCCAAGCCGATGGGAACCATGCAAAGGCCGGCAGCCATCACGCTCAGGCCGAAGCCGTATCCAGCCGCGCCAGGCATCTGCAACTGCTGGGTGGTGGAGAGCAGGTTGGAGTACATGGAGTAGCCCACGAGGACCGCCACCAGGTTCGTGATCAGCACGGGTCTCCGGGCCGATGTCCGCAGGTCCAGCATTGGTTGACTGATCTTCAGTTCGAGCGGGACCCACAGGGCCAGGGCAGCGACCGCGGTTAGTGCCGTTATCAGCGTTGGTGCACTGGTCCAGCCCCAGGTACCGCCCTTGGACAAGGCAAGAAGTGCGGCGGTCAGGGCCGTCGAGAGCAGGATGGCCCCTCCGTAGTCGAACGTGCCCGGCGTGCGGACCCGGGATTCCGGCATGACCAGCGGCAATAGCGCGACCAGGACGATTCCGACCGCAGCGGCGCTCCAAAAAATTGACTGCCAGCCGAGGAACTCATACAGCACACCGGCCAGCGGAAGGCCCAGCGCGCTCCCGAAACCCAAGGTGGCGCTGATCATCGCGACGGCTGGACCCAGCTTCATGGCGGGGATCTCTTCGCGCAGGACGCTGATGCCCACGGGCACGAGGGCTGCGGCGGATCCCTGGAGCGCGCGGCCGGCGATCATGGCCGGAAAACCCAGATTCAACGCCACCAGTGCTGAGCCGATGGTCATCATGACCAGGCAGACGAGCATGATCCGGCGTTTGCCGAACATGTCTGCCAGACGGCTCAGCACCGGGGTGGCCACTGCACTTGCGAGCAGTGTGGCGGTGAGGACCCAGGAGGCGTCCTCAACGGAGATCCCGAGCAAGCGCGGCAGGTCGGGCAGCAGGGGAACCACCGTAGCCTGCTGAAGCGTGACGGTCGTTCCGCACAGGCACAGCACCGGTACAAGGAGCCTGCCGGCAGCCCTGGGCTTCGATGCTCTGCCTTTCCCGCGTAGAGGCATTCCCTTGGCGATCAGCGGGCGGTGGGGCTGTGTTGCTTGTCGGCATGCTGGGCTGCCGGCGCCCCCTCACCCGGTCCTGAAGAGGCGGCGGGGAGTACTGCTGGGTCACCGCCGTCGGACGTGGCCTGCGGAGCTTGCTCCTCCGCCACCGGCACGTGAGGGGAGGCCTTGGCTCCGGCAAAGCGGCGCCGGAAGCCGCTGACGGCCTTGATGGCAATGACGGCGAGAATAAGGCTGAAAATGATTGCGGCGGCCGGGTCGGTGACAAAGATGTCGAGGCTGCCGCCGGAAATCAGCATGGACTGTCGGAAGGATTTTTCCAGGATAGGTCCGAGGACGAAGGCCAGGACCAGCGGGCCGGCGTCGAAACCTGTCTTGGACATGATCCACCCGAGGACGCCGAAGGCCAGCACAACCCACATGTCGAAGGAACTGTTGTTGATCGAGTAAACGCCGATCAACACGATCAGCAGCGAAAAAGCGACGAGGATGCCTTGGCGCACGCGCAGCATCTGGATGAAGATGCCCACGAGCGGAATGTTGAGGATGAGCAGCATCAGGTTGCCGATGTACATCGAAGCGATAACGCCCCAGAAGAGTCCGGAGTGATCGGTCATAAGCCGCGGACCCGGGGTGATGCCGTGCATCAGCAGGGCGCCGAAGATCATTGCCAGCACCACGTTGGAGGGAATGCCAAGCACCAGCAGCGGAATAAACGCCGTGGTCGAGGACGCGTTGTTCGCCGTTTCCGGTCCTGCGACACCTTCGATGGCACCCTTTCCGAACCGGCTGGGATCCTTCGCCCGGCGCTTCTCCAGCGCGTAGGAGGCCAGGGAGGAGATGACTCCGCCGCCGCCGGGAAGGATGCCGATGAAGAACCCGAGGACCGATCCTCGGCCGATGGCACCGGCAGAGTCCTTCATGTCCTTCCGCGAAGGCCAGATGTTTTTGATCTTGGCCTTGATGGCCTGGGCTTTTTCGGTCTGTTCGAGGGATCGCAGCAGTTCAGCGACGCCGAACAGGCCCATTGCCACGGCCACGAAGTCCAGGCCGCCCAGCAGCGGCGCCTGGCCGAATGTGAAACGCGCCGACCCGTTGACGGGATCCTGTCCGACCGTGGACAGGAGCAGGCCGACGGCGGCCATGCATACGCTTTTGATGGTGGATCCGGTGCCCAGGGACGTGACCAGGAACAGGCCCATGACCATGAGGGCAACAAAGCCGGCCGGACCCATCGACAGGGCGATCTTGCCCAGCGCGGGCGCCATGAACGTCAGGCCGATGACGGCCACGGTGCCGCCGATGAAAGAACCTATGGCGGAGATGCCCAGGGCCGCGCCGGCACGGCCCTGCTTGGTCATCTGGTAGCCGTCGAAGGTGGTCACCACCGAGGCTGCCTCGCCCGGCAGGCGCAGCAGCACGGAAGTGATGGTGCCCCCGTACATCGATCCGTAGTAGATGCCGGCCAGCATGATGATCGAAGCGGTCGGATCCATGGTGTAGGTGATGGGCAGCAGCAGCGCAATTGTCGCCGTGGGGCCCAGGCCGGGCAGGACGCCGATGGCGGTTCCCACCACCACGCCGATCAGGACGAACAGCAGGTTCACCGGGTCTAAGGCCACAGAGAAGCCTTCACCGAGGTTGCTCAGGATATCCATGTGAGGGTCCGTTCTAGACGAAGGCGTCAAGCGCCAGGTCGGCGGGGAAGGGTACGCCGAGGAGCCGGTCGAAGATGACATAAAGCACTGCCGGGCCAGCCGCGGCGAAGACAGCCGTCCAGCGCCACGACTCCCGGCCGAACACCCGAAGCCACAACAGGAGCATCAGCACGGCCGGGATGAAGAAGCCCACCAGTTCGAAGAGCACTATGAACGCGGCAAGGCTCGCGATGCCGGCCATTACCGACACGCTCCGGCGGCCCCAAGCCTCCAGCGGCTCATGTCCCGGCCACACGATCAGTGCCGCGGCGCTGAAGACGATGGCCAGCGAGATGGCGAACGGCCAGAGGCCAGGGGCAGGATTGTGCAGGGTGCCCAGCTTCAACTGCCATGACCCGGCCGCAGCCCCAAGGCCCAGTGCGAGCAGGACGAGCGGAGCGATTCTGCGCTGCCAGCGCAGGGCGCCGGTGCGGGGCCTTTCCGGTTCCCGGATTTCGGCGGCCGCTTCCACGGGAGTAGAAACCATGGGTTCACCCTTCTTCGTGCCGGCCGTCATTGGCCGGCGGTTGAGTCGTTGTTAGTTACTTCGCCAGGAGGGGCTCGTAGCGGGTGCGCATGTCGGCAAAAACCTGCTGGGTCGCTTCCGCATTTGAGAAGCTGTTCGGCACGAACCGGTCGCCGATCTGGCCGATGACTTCGGTGTCCTTGCTGCAGGTTTCGACGCCGCTTTCGAGTTTCTCCGAAACCTGCTGCGGCAGGCCCTTGGGGGCGAAGAGCCCGTAGACCGAGGTGGTCTTGACGTCGAAGCCGGCCTCCTTGGCCGTGGGAGCGTCGGGGAAGGCCTCCGAGCGTGCTTCACCGGCAGCAGCGAGCGGGACGAGGGCGCCGTCTTTCACCTGGGCCTCAACGTCGAGGTAGTCGTTGACGAATCCGGCGTCGATGTGGCTGCCCAGCAGGTTGGTGATGAGTTCGGCGCTGCCGGAGGTGGGAACCAGGGCGAACTCGATGCCGCTCTCCTTCTGCAGGCGCTTGAGTTCAGTGGCCAGCGAGCTGGTGGCGCCGGGAACACCGATGGAGATCTTCCCGGGGTTGGCCTTGGCGGCGTCGAACAACTCCTGCAGGCTCTTGTACGGGGAGTCCTTTGGCACGGCGAAAAGGGTGGGGATGGCTGCCATGGTGCCCAGGGCCTGGAAATCGTCCTGGGAGTAGGCCAGGTCGTTGCTCATCGGATTCAGGACCATAGGCCCGTTGGTGCTGAGCCCTACGGTGTAGCCGTCGGGTTTGGCGCCGGCCAACTTTTGCATGGCCACTGCACCTGCTCCGCTGTCAAGGTTCTCCACCACGAAGGTGCCGCCCAGCAGCTTCCCGAGGCAGGCACCGTAGGCACGCGCCGTTGTATCCGAAGGCCCTCCGGCGGCATAGGGCATGACGAACGTAATGGACTTGGTCGGGTAGCTTTCGGATGATGCCTTGGAGGCACCGGAGCAGCCCGTGACGGAAAGCGAAAGGCCGGCGACAGTGACGGCAGCGAAGAACACGCGAGTCTTGTTCAAGGTAACCTCTGGTGGTTTCGGTCTGAAGTTGAGAGTGCACTCCGCAAGGAGTGCCCTCTCAGTAATACAGGATTGTGACCGGCGGCACAACCGCCTCCGGTGAAATAAATCATTCGTTGGGTGCTGCTGATTCGAGCCGGGAGACGCTCAGCGCCGCCCGGGGTTTCATGAAGGCGTCCCACAGCGGCCCGGTTGAGATCCACCGCAGCGGATCCATCAGGGCCAGGCTGCGCGGGACGAATACCTTGCGCCGCCGCGCGGCGATCGCGCCGACGAGAAGGTCGGCGCAGGTCTCCGTGCTGGACACCACGTTGAACGGCCACGGAAGGGAGCGGCTCTCTCCGGCCCGGCTTCCCGCCCCGGAAATCATGCCGGTGCTCACCCATGCCGGATGCGCGACGCCCACGTCAACGCCCTTATGGGCCAGTTCCAGCCGCAGCGCCCCGCCGAAGGCCTCCACGCCCGCCTTGGAGGCGGCATACGCGTTGGCCCGCGGAACATTCTTCAACGCGGCGGCCGAACTCATGAGCAGGTAGTAGCCCCGGTTTGCGGTGATCTCCTCCAAGGTGGCCTTGACGGTCCTGATCACACCGCCAAGATTGACGTCGACGATCCGCAGCAGGTCCTCGGTGCTGGAAACGGCCACCGTGGAGGCACTGCCGATCCCGGCGCAGGCAAAGACGATGTCCAGCCGGCCGAAGTGCTCAACTGTCCGCCGGGCTGCGGCCTGCAAGGACATTTGGTCCGTCACATCCGCTGCCGTGGCCAGATGGCCCTCTCCCAGAGTGGAGACCAGCTGGTCCAGGGCTGGCTGGTCGCGGTCGACGAGGGATACGTGTGCTCCCGCGGCGGCCAGGCGCCGGGCCGTGGCCGCGGCGATACCGCCGGCACCGCCGGTAACCAGTACCACCTTGCCCCGCAGCCTGTCCGGCCCCCGCAATCGGTCCGCCCCGCTCCCGCCCGCCTCCGGAGGATTCAAGGATTGGAATCTCATCCCATGTACGACCCTCCGTTGACGTCAACCGTGACGCCCGTGACGAAGCCGTTTTCAACGGCGGCCAGGTACTGGACGGCCTGGGCAACGTCATCGGCGCTGCCCAGCCGGCCCACCGGGATGCGGCTGAGATAGTTCCGGTTGACTTCGTCGGAGACGCCGGCGGCCATGCCGGCGTCGATCCGCCCCGGGGCGATGGCGTTGACGGTGATACCGAACGGTGCGAGTTCCCGCGCGAAGGAACGGGTCAGGCCCAACAGGCCCGTCTTGGTCGCGGCATAGTGGACGCCGCCCAGCCTGCCGCCGTCGCGTCCTGCCAGGGAGGACATGTTGACGATCCTGCCGAATCCAGTGTTCTTCATGTGCGGTACCAGGGCCTGGATACCTAGGAACGGGCCTGTGAGGTTCACCGCCAGGACACTCATCCACTCATCCAAGGGGACTTCATCACCCGGGATCTTTTGTCCGTCCCGCTTCGGGGAGATGCCGGCGTTGTTGACCAGCACCGCAGGGGTTTCCGGGCTGGCCTCCACCGCCTCTGCGATCCGTTGCCAGTCGCCGGGCTCAGTGACGTCACACTGCATTGCCTGCAGGGATCCGCCCTGCGGATCCAGGTCCGCCCGGAGGCCGGCCAGTGCGGAGTCTGATGCATCCACGGCGATCACCCGGTCCCCGCTGGCCAGGAATGACTCCACGATGCCGCGGCCGATGCCCCCGGCCGCGCCGGTGACGACGACTGTTCGGTGGTGCTGCTGGTTGTTACTCATGCTTTGTCCGTTCCTCGTTGAACGGGAGGCGGCCTTCTTCTCGGCAGTCTCCCCGTGGGGCCGTTAGCGCACTCCGGCCAGGGCTTCTTCCCTGGCTTGGTCCGTGGATCCGGCCAGATAGGGTTCAGGGTCAAAGGGCGCGTTGACTTGGCGGAAGGTATAGGCCGGTTCCGGCCACAGTGTGGTCAGCCGCCCGTTGCGGTGGTCAACGTACCAGCTGCTGCAGCCGCCGTCGAGCCACACAGTGCCCTGCGCCAGCTGGTCCACACGGTCCATGAAGGCATCCTCCGCTTCCCTGCTCACCTCCAGCGCCGGCACAGCGGCCTGGTCGCGGAAGTTCACCGCGCCCATGATGTAGTCGATCTGGGCCTCGGCGATGTAGACGGCGGAGTTGTGGCCCAGCCCGGTGTTGGGCCCGTTGATGATCCACAGGTTCGGGAACCCATGCACGGCCGTGGTGGCGTAGGCCTGCATGCCGTTGGCCCAGCGTTCACTGAGCGGCTGGCCGTCGCGGCCGTAGATGCGGTAGGCAATGGGCAGGTCTGTCGCTTCAAAACCCGTGCAGGCGATGATGACATCCAGTTCGCGGCTGCCTCCGTCCCCGCCGATAACACGGCTGCCCTCCACACGCGTGACGCCGCCGGTTTCCAGGTGGACGTGCTCCTGTGTGAACGTCGGGTAGTAATCGCTGGATTTCAGGACCCTCTTGCAGCCGAACGTGTAGTCCGGGGTTAGCTTCCGGCGCAGTTCCGGATCCTCAATCTGCCGGTGGAGATGGTCCAGGGCGACCTGCGCTGCAGCGGAGACCAGCGTCGGGGTGCCCCGGCGCTGGGCGTAGCGCTCCTCATTGGACCAGAACATCTCCTCCCGCAGTTCCTGCATCACCTCGGGCATCTTGCGGAAAAGACCCTTTTCCTCCTCGGTGTAGGCCCGGTCCGGTCGCGGCGTCACGTACGGGGCCGAGCGCTGGAACACAACGACCTCCCCGGCGATCTTTGCCACCTCGGGCAAGACCTGGATGGCCGTGGCTCCCGAGCCGACGATGCCCACCCGCTTGCCCGCCAGGTCAATCCCGTCATTCCACTGCGCTGAGTGGAACACTTCGCCGGAGAAGTCGCTCAGTCCCTCGATGTCGGGCATCTTCGGCTCGGACAGATGCCCGACGGCGGTCACCAGGGTTTTGGCTGCAAACTCACCTTTGGGGGTGCTGACTTTCCACAGCGCTTCCGCCTCATCCCAGCGGGCGTCGGTCAGTTCGGCGCCGAACACGATCCGTTCAAGGAGGTTCTCTTCCCGGGCGACGCTGCGCAGGTAACCGAGGATTTCCTCCTGGGGGGCGAACATCCGGGACCATTCAGGGTTGGGGCGGAAGGAAAACGAGTACAGCAGCGACGGCACATCGCAGGCCGCGCCGGGATAGTGGTTGTCGCGCCAGGTTCCGCCCACGTCTTCCGCCCGTTCGAGAATGATGAATGAGCGTTCGCCCTCGCGGGCCAGTTTTGCGCCCATGCCAAGGCCGCCAAAGCCTGTGCCGACGATGATGACGTCGACCGGCGAACCGGACGCCGGATAACCCATAGGGGTACTTTCCACTGTTCCTCCAATGTGTGTGTTGTTGCGTGCTGGTCCCGACGGGCTAGACAAAGAGTGCTTCCCGGATCCGGCCCGCAGGAGAAGCGGCGGGGTCCGTCACAAATTCGTTGATGAGCTGGAACAGCTGGGCCGGGCGCTCCTGCGGGACGGCGTGACCACTGTCGATGACCGCGTAGCGGGCGTTCGGAAGGCCTCCGAAAAGGAGCTGGGTCTGCCGGGCGGGCACCATCTGGTCGTGGGCGCCGGCAATGACCAGGGACGGAGCGGTGATCGCTGCAAGCCTGCCGCTCAAATCGGCAACGGCGTTGAGCCGCATCTGACCGGCAATCCCCTCCGGGAAGGTCCGGGCATCAATCAGGGCCTGGATGTCAGCGTCGCCCCGGCCGGCAAGGAAAGGGTGTCCATAGGCTGTCCAGGTGACGAACTCGCGCAGGAGGTCCTGATCCGACTCGAAGAGCCGCTTCCAGATCCGGTTGCGAAGCCGCTGCTGGGCGTCGGCCCTGACCCAACCGGCCACCAGGGTCAGGCTTGACACGCTTTCGGGGCGGGAAGCGGCGAGGTCGGCCGCCACCAGTGCGCCCAGTGAGTAGCCGACCACATGGACCGGCTGAGCAGGAGCGCGGTGGTCGATGACGGCCGCAACCTGCCCTGACAATCCGTCGAGGGTCGGTTCCCCGGCAGGGCTCTGCAGGTCAACGGCCAGGACACGGTACCGGGCGGCAAGCATGGGAAAGAGGGTGCGGAAATGAGTCTTGGCGCTTCCGCCCGTTCCGTGGACCAGGACCACGGTGTCCCGGGAGTCTTCCGGTGCAAGCGTGTCATGGAAAGGAACCGAAAGGCCCCCGACGTGGACGGCACCCTCGTTTGCATCTGGATGAATCTTCAATTCCAATCCCTTCGAATTTGACTGGCCGGTACTGATAACGATGAGGGAATCCGATCGGGTGCAGGCAGCGCGGCATTGACACGATATTGAAAGTGCACTCCGTGCGGATTACACTCTCATAAAAGCATAAGAGTGATACGAAGCACAATCATTGGAAGGGAAACAATGAAGATTACCGGCGCGGTCCTGGAGACCGTCGGCTCCCCACGTCCATACGCCCGGTCCCGCCCGCTTTCCGTTGCGGAGCTTGACCTCGCCGGGCCGGGACCGCAGGAAGTCCTGATACGGATGGAGGCTGCGGGTATCTGCCACTCGGACCTCTCCGTGGTCAACGGCGACCGCCCCCGTCCGCTGCCCATGCTGCTCGGCCACGAGGCCGCCGGTACGGTCGTCGCTGTCGGCGCGGATGTCGATGACCTTGAACCGGGCCAGCGGGTGGTCACGGTTTTCCTGCCGCGCTGCGAGGAGTGCCCCAACTGCCGCACCGGGGGCAAGCTGCCGTGCAGCGTCGGTACAGAATCAAACGGGGCCGGAACGCTGCCAGGGGGGTCCACCCGACTGACGCGTGCCGGCCAGCCTGTCCGTCACCACCTCGGAGTCTCCGGCTTCGCGACCCATGCCGTGCTCAGCCGCCGCTCGGTTGTCCCGGTCGGAAGCGACGTGCCGCCGTCGGTCGCTGCACTTCTTGGGTGTGCGGTGCTGACTGGAGGCGGGGCCGTCATCAACGCGGGGAATCCCCAGGAGGGGCAGGACATCATGATCGTCGGCCTCGGAGGAGTCGGCATGGCAGCTCTGCTGACCGCCGTCGCAATCTCCTCAGCGTGGGCCGAACCCGCCCGGATCATCGGCGTCGATGCGAACCCGGACAAACTGATCACAGCGCGGGAACTGGGGGCAACAGAAACGTACTCGCCTGCCGAGGCCGCGGACCTGGGCATCCGGGCCCACATCGTCATCGAGGCGGCCGGCCACCCCCGTGCCTTCGAAACCGCGGTGCAGGCCACGGCGCCCGGCGGCACCACGGTGACTGCCGGACTGCCGGCTGCGGGAGTGCTGTCATCCATTGAACCGTTGGGGATCACAGCCGAGGCCCGCACCATCGTCGGTTCCTACCTGGGCTCCGCAGTACCCGCCCGCGACATCCCGGTCTACGCCCAGATGTGGCGCGAAGGAAGGCTGCCGGTCGAAAAACTGGCTTCGTCGGTGATCACCCTGGACAACATCAACGAGGCGATGGATGAACTCGCCGATGGAAATGCCATCCGCCAGATCGTGATGTTCAATTGAGAGTTATCGGCACCAGAACTGAACCCCGGCAGCTGCGAACGGCCGCCCGGTACCCCACCGCTGATAGGAACGTTAATAAAGGATGAAGACGATGACTTCGGAGGCCTCCGCAAGTGGTGCTCCCGTCGGGCTGCGCGAGAAGGCCCGGATCGAGCGTTACCAGAACATCCGCGCTGCAGCAGAACAGCTCTTCAACGAGCGGGGCTACGAGCACACCACCACCAAGGAAGTGGCCGAGCTTGCCGGGGTCGGGGAGGCCACCCTTTTCCGTTACGTCAGTAACAAGCACGAACTGCTGCTACTGGTTATCGGCGAGCGCATGGATACGACGCTCCAGGCCATCGAAGACGCGGACAAGGAACTGGCCGCCAATACTTCCACCGCGCGGGACTATGTGGAGCGGATCTACGCCATCTTCCGTGCACGCGCCCGGTTCTACGCAACCGACCCGGAGAACGTCACGAGCTACCTGCACCACGGCTTCAAGGCCGGAAGCCAGCTTGGGGCCCAGAGCATCTCCCAGGGCGACAGGGTTATCGCCCTGATCGCCGCCATCCTCGACGACGCCAGGAAAGCCGGATACCTCAGCGCCGACGTCGACTCACTGATCGTTGCGCAGAACTGCAACGGAACCTATATCCATGAGATCCTTCGCACCCCGGCGCGCGGATTCCGCCCGGAGGATCTCTGGGAGAAACTCCGCGAGCGCCTGCGCGTGCAGATCGAACCGCTTTTCCGGTTTTGAAAGATCCAGCGCCTGCCAGCAGGGCGTCCATCTGGGCCGAGAAGCAGGAGTCGCTTGACTGAGGTCGTCCAGTCCGTTGTCCACCCCTAGAAAAGGCGTCCAGGGCTCGTGGTCCCGCAGGATGTGCTCCTAGCTTCCCTGTTACTGCGGGCTTTGTGGTCACAACCGCCGCCTACGCGATCCCTGATGGCGGAAAGCGGCCTGGTCAGGCCCTCTGCAAATGCTGTTCGGTTACCGCGTTGACGTAACCGGCATCACTATCCTATTCTTGATGAAACGATTCAAGGGAAAGGGCTTTCCGAAGCCCGGCACCTTCAAGGTCCCCGTCGACCATCCGGAACACAACAGTTCCGGTTCCTTGCCAATGACGACGAAGGAATTCACCAGAATGAGCAGCACCCCCGGGGAAACCCGTCCTATCCCGGAAGCCGGCGCTGGCCAGCGGGACCCGAAGAAGGCGGCGATGAGCGGCTGGATCGGAAGCGCACTCGAATACTACGACTTCGCACTGTACTCGCTGGCAGCGACGCTCATCTTCCCCGCCATCTTCTTCCCCACCGAAAACCCGACCGTGGGGATCATCGCCTCGCTCGCCACCTACGCGGTGGGCTACGTCTCCCGCCCGGTAGGCGCCGTCGTACTGGGAGCATACGGTGACCGGCACGGCCGCAAGCAGGTGCTCGTCTTCGCCATGCTGCTGATGGGCTTCGCCACCTTCGCCGTCGGACTATTGCCCACGTACGGACAGGTGGGCATCCTGGCGCCAATAATGCTGGTGATCCTCCGCCTCATCCAGGGCTTCGCCGTCGCAGGAGAACTGGGCGGCGCCAGCGCGATGATCGTGGAGCACTCCCCCGACGCCAGGCGCGGCTTCTTCGCAAGCTTCAGCCTGCAGGGCACCCAGGTGGGCTCCATCCTGGCCACCGCCGTCCTGCTTCCCCTTGCAGCCATCCTGCCCGCCGACCAGTTCCAGGCCTGGGGCTGGCGCATCCCGTTCCTGCTCAGCGCCTTTGTGATCCTGGCGGGCTACATCATCCGCCGCCGGGTGCAGGAGCCGCCGGCGTATGCTGCGCAGTCCGAGGCCGGCAAGGCCAAGCAGCGGTTCCCCCTCGTTGACCTGGTCCGCGGCTACCCGTGGGTCCTGGTCCGCTGCATCCTGATGACCTTCACCAACGTGATCGGCATGGCAACGCTCATCTTCGGTGTCTCCTACGCCACGCAGAAGGGCTACGGCAACGGCTTCTCCAGCAGCGACTTCCTGTGGGTCACCCTCGTGGCCAACATCGCCGCCGTCGTCACCATTCCGCTGTTCGGCGCGCTCTCGGACAGGATCGGCCGGCGGATGCTGATGGTGGCCGGCGGCGTGGGCGGTGGCGTGCTGGCCGGCGGATACCTGTGGGCCATCGAGCAGGGAAGCCTGGCACTGGTCTTCGTCTGCATCGTGATCGTCCAGGGCATCTTCTTCCAGATGTGGAACGCCACCTTTGCCACGTTCTTCCAGGAGCAGTTCCCCATGCGGATCCGCGTCACAGGGTTCGCCGTGTCGCAGAACGTGGGCCTCATGATCGCATCGTTCTTCCCAAGCATCTTCACCGCCGTCGCTCCCCCGGGGTCCGCCAACGTCCCCCTGGTCATCGGGCTGACCACGCTGGGTATCTGCGCCGTCGCAGCGCTCGCTACCCTCCTGTCCCCCGACACCAAGGGCAAGTCGCTCGGCGACCTCGAGACCCGCAAGGACGAAATTGAGGCGCCAGAGCCCGCTCTTGCCCGTGAAAGCGTGGCGGCGGGGTAACGGATGCGGCCGCGGGACGGGCTACCGCAAGTGGCACCCAAGGCCAAGCGGTCGACGGCGGGACTCCCCGCCGTCGACCGCTTTCGTTAAGAACGTCCTCGACGTCTTCAGGAGGAAACACTGCGGCTTACAGGGAAATTTGCCCAGCAGTCCGTCACACTAAGGAAGGCTATGGATTCTGGGGGATGCCGTCGTTGACTGCCGCCGCCCGGTCACCTGGGGCCGCATCATCATTCTCCGGAAGGCATCAACCATGACCCAGCAACACCCCGACGCGAACTCGGCCCCGCAGGAAAATTACGGCCCGCCTGTGCCCCCTCCTTACAACGGCGCCCAAGCTCCAACCCCGCCGCCCTTCCCCGGCCCGCAGTACTCTGCGCAGCCGCCTATGCCGCAGCCGCCGCAGTACTCAGGCCAGCCGCCCATGCCCCAGCCGCCGCAATACTCAGGCCAGCCGCCCATGCCGCAGCCGGGTTACGGTTACCCGCAGTCCAAGTCGAAGATCGCGGCAGGCTTGTTGGGCATATTCCTGGGTGGCCTGGGTATCCACCGCTTTTACCTTGGATATACAAAGATCGGCATCATCCAGCTCGTGCTCGCGATCGTCCTGAGTGTGCTGGGCTTGGGATTCCTCGCCTTGTGGGGCCTTATCGAGGGCATCATGATCCTCGCGGGCGCCGTCTACTTCCAGCGGGACGCCCACGGCGTTCCGCTCCGCAACTAGGCCGAAGGAGACTGCACTTTGACTGAGATCATTCACGACAAGTATGAACAGCTCGAGCAAATCAGGGCCGGGCTCCTGCAGGGAGAAATCGTCTACGCCGTTTACGACTGCATCGGGGTCGGTACCGGCTTCGTGGGCATCACCAACATGCGCGTAATCCTCCAGGACAAGAGCTTCGTCGGAAACAAACTTGCCGTCGTGTCCGTGCCCTATAAGAACATCCGCTCCGTCTCGATGCTGTCCAACAAGTCGATGATGGGCAGGTTCGCGTCAACCTCCAGCATCGGAATCGACACGGGTGGCAGCATCAAGGAAGCGGACTTCCGCGGCGATGACAAAGCCAAGCACGCACATGACTTGATTCTCTGGAACATGCTGAACACGAAATAGCAGTCAGCACGTAGAAGGGCGATCGGATGCTTCGGCCGCCCTTCTACGGCGAGGGAAGTGCCCGGATACCGGCGGCCCAGCCACCCATCGCGTATGGGGCAGGGCCGACCGGTTCCGGGGGCCCTGACGGCGCCTCGACGTCCACTTTCATGCCGAGGCCGAGTCAAAGCCTTGTCGGCCTTGGCACAACGAACGTACTCTTTTAGAGAACCAATAGTTCTCTAAACCGGGGCCCAATGGACCGCAAGCAGCGCCGCAATCCCGCAGTGTCCAACAGCCATTCGTGCGGCACTTCCGGGAATCCTGCCTGTGATGGTTCTGGGGGCCATTGGACCAACGGCCGCTCCGCCCCCCTCTGTCCCCAGGGAGTCCCGGATGCCTGAAAAATTCACCGGGATGCTCGCCGACTTCGGTGCCGCGGACCTGGCGTTGGCTGGCGGAAAGGGAGCCAATCTCGGTGAGCTCGTGCGCCACGGCTTCCCTGTTCCAGCGGGCTTTGTGGTCACAACCGCCGCCTACGCCACCCTGCTGGCAGAAACCGGCCTGGGCGCCGAACTGGAAGGGTTGCTCGAAGCCGAAAACGCCGGAGCACGGATCCGCGCGCTGTTCGCCGAATCCCACGTGCCGGCGTGCGTCACCGCTGATATTGCGGCGGCTTACGCCGCGCTGGGCGGCGGTCCGGTGGCCGTGCGTTCCAGTGCCACCGCCGAAGACCTGCCAGGAGCCGCCTTTGCCGGGCAACAGGACACTTTCCTGAACGTTGTCGGCGAGCAGGCAGTGACCCGTGCCGTGGTGGAATGTTGGGCTTCGCTGTGGACGGACCGCGCCATCGCCTACCGGCAGCGCCAGGGGATCAACGCGCGGGAAGTGTCGATTGCCGTCGTCGTGCAGGACATGGTGCCGGCGGACACCGCGGGAGTCCTGTTCAGCGCGAACCCGGTAACCGGCGAGCGCGGTGAAATCGTGGTCGATGCCAGCCCCGGCCTGGGCGAGGCCGTGGTTTCCGGACGCGTCACGCCGGAACACTACGTGCTGGACCGTTCGGGCCGGACAAAATCGTTCATCCCGGGCGCCCATGAGGTTGTGATCCGGGCCCTTGCCGGCGGGGGCACCCGGGAGAGCGCCGGCACGGGCAGCCGGCAGGCTGCCCTCGGCACAGGGCAGTTGGCGGAACTGGCGCGGCTGGCAATACGTGCCCAGGATCATTTCGGCCGGCCGCAGGACATGGAATGGGCCATCACCGGCGGGCGCCTGTACGTGCTCCAGTCGCGGCCGATGACCGCCCTGCCGCCGCAGCCACTACACCTGAACCCGTTCCAGCGCCTGATGGGTCCGTTCTTCCTGGAGATGTTCCAGGAACGTCCGTATCCCCTGGACGTGTCCGGCTGGATGCAGCGCGGCATTCTGGCCATGCTGCACGGCATGGCCGGAAGCGTCGGCGTCGTCTTCCCGTCGGTGAACGACTTGCTGCCGGAGGAGGACGGTGTGGTGGTCCGGCTGGTTCCTCCGGTGCCGCACCCTACACTTCGCACGCTCGGCGCACCTGTTTCCGTGGTGCGCCGGGCCCGCCGGTTCAATCCAACCCGGTGGACCCGGGACAGCAGGTTCGCCACATTCCTGGAGAACGTCCGGCGGCTCAACGCCCAAGACCCCCGGACCTTGGCCTGGCGAGGGGTGATCGGGCTCGCGGAGGACGCCTTCGCCACGATGCGGGGGATCACCGAGCTGCGGATCTCGTACCTGCCGGGAGCTTTCCTTCCGCAGGCCAAGCTGCGCCTGATGCTCATGCTGCTGGGCAAGAGGCACCTTGGCCCGGCACTCATCGCCGGCGCGGAAACCCGCACCAGCCAGGCAAACCGTGCGCTGGAGGCTCTGGCCGACCAGGTCCGGTCGCATGGCACGCTGGCCCGGGCCTTCACGGAACTTGAACCGGGCGAACTGCTTTCCCGGCTGGAGCACGATCCTGAATTCAAGGAGTTCCACGCACAATTCCAGGCATTCCTGGCAGAATACGGCCACCGTGAAACCGTCAGCGTGCTCTTGTCCAGTTCACCAACCTGGTCCGATGCCCCCGAGGTGGTTCTAGGCCTGGTCACCTCCATGATGGGAGAGCGGCGGCCGGCCGCAGACCAAACCGGCCAGGCCCTTGCGGAACTGAAACGTCATCCCGCCCTGCGGATCGCGGCCCTGCGGCGGCACCTGCTGTCCGCCGTCGACGCCGCAAAAGCCGGGACCGCCTTCCGCGAAGACAGCCACTTCTACGCCACCATGGTGCTGCCGCCGCTCCGGCGCGCGCTGTCCGAACTGGGCCGGCGGCTGTGGGATGCCGGGGTGCTGGCTGATGCGGCCGATGTCCAGCACCTGCGCTTTGAAGAACTGGCGGGAATGGACGACGGCGGCGCGCTGCCTGCCGCCGAGAGGGAACGCTACCGCCGGCTGGTGCTGGCCAGGGCCGCGAAACGCCGGGAACTGGAAGGCATTCCGCTGCTGGACACGGCAACGCTGTTCGCTCACATGCGTCCGGCGCCCGGAACTCTGGTGTCCGGCATGCCCGCCAGCCGCGGCCAGGCCACCGGGACGGTGAGGATCATTCGCGGGCCGGACGAATTCCGACTGCTCCGCAGCGGCGAGGTCCTGGTCTGCCCCTACACCAACCCATCCTGGACTCCCCTGTTCCAGCGCGCGGCCGCCGTCGTGGTTGACGCCGGCGGAATCGCCTCCCATGCTGCCATCGTCGCCCGGGAATACGGGATCCCCGCCGTCATGGCCACCGGGTCGGGGACCCGTGACCTGCAGACCGGCCAGCTGGTCCTGGTGGACGGCACACGCGGACAGGTCACGGCGGCTGCTGCGGAGCCGTCGTCGTGACCGCCGGAGCCGGTCCGGACCATCGAAAGCTGCCGCGCCGGCGCGGCGCGGTCCTGAACAACGCGATCTTCGATGCCGTCCTGGCAGAGATCGCCGAATCCGGATACTCTGCGCTGACTATGGACCGGGTAGCCGAACGCGCGCGCGCAAGCAAAGCCTCGCTCTACCGGCGCTGGCCCGGCCGCGCCGCCCTGGTACTGGACGCCGCCTACGCCTCTATGCATGGCCCGGACACCGTCCCGGACACCGGCAGCCTGCGGCTGGATACCTTGACCGTCATGCGGCAGGCTGCCCGGCTGCTGGAAGGGACCGTTGGACAGGCCGTTCGCGGAGTGTTGGGGGAGGCCTTGCAGAACCCCGAAGTTGCCGCAGAAGTCCGTGAGTTCACGCATGGAAACGCCAGCAGGATGATGCATGAGATCCTTGCCAGCGCCGTAAGACGGGGCGAATGCGATCCGGACCTCGTGACTGGCTTCAGGCTCGAGGCCGGTCCCGCCCTGCTGCGGCAACGGTTCATCTTCGGCTCCGGCCCCATCGAGGATGACTTCCTGGTGGGAATTGTGGACGAAGTGGTGCTGCCGCTGTTCGGCCTCGACCCGGGGCACACCTGGCGGGCACCTGAAACTGTAACTGAAGGGGGGCTGCGCCCGTGAAACCTTCCACCATTGTTTTCGACGTCAATGAAACCCTCTCGGACATGTCCCCCCTGGCAGGCAGGTTCGAAGAGGTAGGTGCACCGGCGTCCCTTGCCAAGCTGTGGTTTGCCACGCTGCTGCGCGACGGCTTTGCCCTCACCGCAGCCGGCGGCAAGGGGTCTTTCGCCGAGATCGGCGCAGAGGCCCTGCGCGGCCTGTTCGCCGGCATGGACCTTGACAGGGATCCTGACGCTGCGGTGGAGCATGTGATGGCAGGACTGGCAGGGCTTGGCCTGCACCAGGATGTCCCGGAAGGAGTGAAGGCACTCAAAGCTGCGGGGTTCCGGCTGGCCACCTTGTCCAACGGCGCTACCGGGGTTGCCGAGAAACTGTTCAACGACGCCGGGATCAGGGACAGCTTTGAACTGCTGCTCTCCGTAGAGGACGCGCCGGCCTGGAAACCGGCACGGGCAGCCTACGGGTACGCCGCGTCCACGTGCGGCGCAGCGCCCGATGAGCTGCTGCTGGTGGCCGTTCATCCCTGGGACATCCACGGGGCCGCGAAGGCCGGCCTCGGAACCGCATGGATCAACCGGTCCGGCGTCCAGTACCCCAAGTATTTCCAGGCTCCGGACTACACCGTGCCGGCGCTGGACCAGTTGGCTGCTGCCCTGGTCTGAGATGGGCCCGGAACGCAACGGGCGCCGTTGGCATGTCAGGCAAACCCGGAACCCAGCACGTGAATGCAGTCAGCCGCGCCCCGAGCAGACTGGACAAACTTCCCGCAGGAGACCCTCGACCGGCTCTGCCCTTAGGGCGGATGCCGCGGGACTCCTGCGGCACCCAGGGAGCGCCCGCCGCAGGGACTGTCCGCCCGCCGTCGGACGTTCTTCAGGCTCCACGCGGAGTGATCGTGGCGCAGCACTGCCCCGGGCTGTTGTTGGCCGCAACCCGTTCTTCCGGCTCGCCGCTGCCGGCCGCCGCCCCGCTGAGAAAGGCCCCGTTCATGGCACAGACGACACCTGGGTGCCCCTCCGAGAGGCGGTGGAAGGGGCAGTTGGGCAGCGTGAACCCGCCGCTGCCGTCGGGATTGGGACGGTAGCCGAAAGCGACGAGGAAGTCCTCCAGGCCCTGGCTGTCCGCGGCCAGCGCCTTCCCCTTGGCATAGGCGGTGGCGAGGAGAACGTCCCGCACCGGCTGGTTGGTTGCCGCCGCCTCGTCGATGGCCGCTGCCATCAGCTCCCCGGCGAGGTCGTAGTTCCTGTCCGGCACCGAAACGCCCACTTCACGGGCAGCGGCCCGGTACACCTTCGAGGGGCGCCCGGACCCCGGCCCGGACTTACCCGCCGGCTTGTGGAACTCCACGGCAAGCAGCCCGTCGGCCACCAGCCTGTCCAGATGGAATGACACGGTACTCCGGGGAAGATCCGTGGCGTCAGCAGCCTCGTCCCGGCTCAGCGCGGCAGGAGCAGCGAGCACCAGCTCATACAACTGCCGCCGCTTTTCGTCCCCGAGGGAGGACAGCGCCACCACCCGGCGTGCCCACGGAAGCCTGGTCATGCCCGCACCTCTTTCTAAAAAGATTCCTCTTGTTTAAATCTACGGCACTTTCTAAAATCAAGATATCTACTTTTAGAAGGAGTCCATCATGACAACAAGAGCAGCCCACACGCCGGCGCAGGCACAGGCACAGGCACAGGACCTAAGAGGGGAACACCAGGCCTTCCTTTTGCTCCGCACGGTCTTCACGGTTGCACCGATCGTTTTTGGGCTGGACAAGTTCACCAACCTGCTGGTCGACTGGACGATCTACCTCGCCCCGGTGGCCACGTCCATCGTGCCCCTGCCCGCCCAGACCATCATGTATGTGGTGGGCGTCGTCGAGGTGATAGCCGGCATTGCCGTCGCTGTGCGTCCGCGGTTCGGCTCACTGCTCGTGGCCGTCTGGCTTCTCGGCATCATCGTCAACCTCCTGGTTCTCGGCGGCTTTTACGACGTGGCATTGCGGGACTTCGGGCTCCTGGTCGGCGCACTGGCCCTGAACCGGCTCTCCCCGGGGACAGGCATCTTCAGGTGAGCTGAAATGGACTGGCAAGGGTGGGCGCTGGGCCCACTCGTGCAGGCCCGGCGTCCAGCCCGCCATTTCGAATACGATCTTGTGATGGCCCGCCTCATCGCTCCGGACGTTACTTACCACTCCTCCTGGCTGGAAGGAGCCGTTGAGTTCGACGGCGCCCGGCGTGACGGCGGAGGCGCAGAGGACTGGCCCCTGGAGCAACTCAAAAATCCCCAAGCTTTCGGCCGCTTCGTGGACGCGCTACTTAGAGACGCACTGCCGGAGACCCCGCGCAAGCCGGGGCATGTGCCCTGCACCTACCTGTGGATCGTTGAAGACGGCACGTTCCTTGGCTCACTCGCCATCAGGCACGAACTGACCGACTTCCTCCTCAACGAGGGCGGGCACATCGGCTACAGTGTCAGGCCCTCTGCACGGCGCCGCGGCCATGCAGCCAGGGCGCTGGCTGATGCCCTGCCGATCGCCCGGGAACTTGGAATCCAGCGGGTCCTCCTTACCTGCGATGAGGAAAACGCAGGCTCCCGGGCCACCATCGAAAAGAACGGCGGCATCTACGAGGACACCCGCAACGGCAAACGCCGCTACTGGATCGACACGGCGTAACCGGTCCGCGGAGGACAGGGCTGCGGTTGGAAGTCGCGATGCGCGTTCATGCTCCAGCGTTGGTCTGCGCTAATCCGAGGGCAGGGGGCTGGCCTGGATGATGATGTTGGTCCCCCACAGATCCTCGGTAAAGCAGGTAATCAGGACAAGCCTGCCCGGGACCCTGTCCCAGATCGCGCTGTCCCTCAGGGTGTCCTTGTACTCCGTGGTGATCTCATCGACGGTGAAGACCAGCGGCCCTTGCGCCGTGGATACGGTCAGCCGATCGCCCGGCTGCGCGCGTGAACTGATCCCGTTGAAGGGGGAAGGACGCCCCTCCCAGCTGTGCCCGACGATGTACGTGGTGTTGGTGGAGCCTGGACCAGGTGTGCCGTACGGGGTCAGCCAGTAAGCGTCCGGAGTAGGGGGAGGAACAAGGGAGCCAAGGCTCGCCTCCTGCTCCGTAAGAGAGAGCGGCAGGACGGCTTGGTCCATCTCCACCGCGGGGTAAGCGATGTGCACGGGCTGCGAGGCGGCAGCTTCCTGCAGTGGACCATGTTCCACCGAGGGGGACGGCGCCTCTGCGGCAGCCGACAGAGACGATTGCGGCAGGGCCTCTGGACTCAGGGTCTGCGCGGACCCGCCGCCCAGGATTGCCGCCGCTAAGCCTGCCGCCCCCACGAGGGAGAGGACGGCTTTCCGCCGCAAGCCCTTGGCCCTAACTGCTCCGACGCCTTCCGAGCACCCGCCTGGCTGCAAAGACGATGGCCGCGGTCACGGCAAGGGCCGCCATGACTATTCCGAGGGCCTCCTGACCTCCAACTGGGAGGCCCGCTGCCGTATCAATGTTCGTGCCCTGGTTCCGTCCCCCTGCACCAGTACCGGCCAGCGGGACAGCTGCTGCAGGCGCGGAGGAACTGGCGCCGTTGGCACCTGGCCCATTGCCCGCTGCTCCACCTGCTCCACCTGCGGTTGTCGGCGTCGGGCTGTCGACGGTTGTTGCAGTCGGCGTCGCTGTGGCGGACCCTGATGCTGTCTCCGTAGCAGTTGGTGTGCTGGTTGCCGTCGCAGTCGCAGTCGCAGTCTCAGTCGGGGAGGCCGTCTCCGTGGGCGTTGCCGTGGGCGTCGGTGTGCCCGAAATGGGCGGTGTGGTTGCGGCTGGCGTGCAAGCCGGGTTGGTGATCACGTTTGTGTCCAGGGAGACCTGACCGTTACGGGCGAGAACCCGGCCCTCCACAACGGCGTTGGTCTCCGCTGTTATGGAGGTGAGGGCAAGAATGGAACCTTTGAAACTCGATGCGGTACCCAGGGTGGCCGAACTGCCTACCTGCCAAAACACATTGCAGGCCTGGGCGCCGTTGGTGAGGATGACGCTGCTGGCTGACGCGGTGATCAAAGTCGACGCCACCTGGAACACGAAGACGGAGTTGGGGTTGCCCTGCCCGTCCAGGGTGAGCTGTCCGCTGAGGGCCAGCGAACTGGTGGACCTGTAGACACCTTCAGTCAACGTCATGCCCACAAGGTCCCCTGCAACGCTGGTGGTCAACGGCTGCCCTGCTGCGGCGTTATAGGCAGTGGTCAGGTCCGACTGCGCTTGCACCGCAACCGCATCTGCCGCATGGATGGCCCCCGCCGTAATCCCTGGCGGAAAGCCTGTGATTGCAGTCCCGGGGCTGACGCCCAGGTCCCCCTGGAGGGTGGATGGGCCGGTGTTGGTCACTGCGGAGCCGGCGAGCACGGAGTAGGAGGTGGCAGTGCCCAAACCCACCGGCGTGGCAGCGAAGGCGGGTGACTGCTGCCAAACCCAGGCGACCGCCAGGATAACAACTCCGGCTGCACCCCCTGCCATTGCTGTTTGCCGGCGCCGGGATGCCCCCGAGGTGTGTCGTTGTGACCCGCGTCGTTGCGCAGAGCAGTGTTGCATGGCAGTTCCTTCCCCCAGCGGGCAAACGCCCCAAAGCACTGCCTGACAAATTGTGAGGGAGCGATACCTGCGGACTCTACGCTTCAAACGGTGGTCCGCCTACGGTCTCCGCAAACTGCGGGAAGACCCCGGAGGAACCTGGGAACGGCCGGCGCGGTCCCTAGTCCCCATCGTGGCTGGTCAGGGCGGGCTCCCGCGCCACTCCCAGGCCCTTGAGGGCGCACCTGGAACCCAAAAGAATTATTCAAGTCCCTGGATGTGTCGCAGTTGCAGGGCATTTACGCCGAACGTTCCGTCCCTACCCCGCCGGCCGCAGCGACGTGATCATCCGCTTGATGTCCGCATACTCCGGCGTCCCCGCATACAGCTTCGCCTTCTCCAGGTACGGCAGCGACGGGTCGCCCGGCGTCAGGTTCAGCTCGGGGTTGTAGAACGCCCCGAACGTGGCGGCGTTGGGCGGCCAGTTGAAGAAGTGGAACATATAGCAGGCCGAGTCACCTTCGGGAAGGGGCGCGGTGGTGATGCCGTAGGCCGCTGCCGGGGTATCCGGCGGGCCTGCTGCGATGTCGTTGCCGCGGGTTTCGAAGGTGTACCGCGGAACGGTGCCGTATTGCGCCAGCTGCGGCATCTCCTGCGATTCAAGGACCGAGTAGGGGTACTTTTCGGTGCACGTGGAGCCGGTGGCCATGTTGGTGCGCAGCGTCGCCAGCAGCCGCCCATCCTCGCTGGTCACCTCGGCGAATGCCCCGCCGCCCTCGGCCAGCTCCCCCGCCGGGTCCTTGATGTTCCATGTGGAGGGCAGGTCGAACGCCAGGTCGCGGGCCGCCGTGGTGTAGGTGGTCCAGGAAGCCGACGGCGAGGCAACGGAGGGGCCACCGGAGGCACTCGGCGAAGGTGCCGCCGTCGTCGTTTGCGTGCGGGTTGTCGTGGCGCTTGCCGTTGCGGTAACGCCCGACGACGTCCCCTGCGGTTGGCTGGCTTGCCCGCCGCACGCGGTGAGCAGCGAAAGCGAAAGAAGTAGTGCCGCGCCGGGCCACGCTGACCGCTTCATGACATCTACGTCCCCTTCAATGCACCCTGCGGTGCGGGCTGCTTCGGCGACCGGACCGCAACGATGGTGAACACGAAGGCGATGACTGCCGTGACCACCAGCAGCATGAGGCCGATGAAGTAGCTGTTGTCCGCTGCGTTGTAGGTGGCTCCCATGACCAGCGGCGGGAAGTAGCCGCCCATTCCACCGGCCGCGCTGACAATGCCGCTGATGCTGCCCACCTTCCCCTGTGGCGCGAGCCTGCCCACCCAGGCAAACACGCCACCGGCGCCCAGGCCGAGCGATGCCGCCATGGCCACGAAGGTGAGGCCTGCCGGGATCTCGCCGTCGGGCCGCAGGTTCACGATGAAAGCCAGGACCGCGATGCCCGCCAGCGACGTGAGGACCACTGGCTTGGACCCGATTTTGTCCGCGGCTGCTCCCCCGATGGGCCGGAACAGGACCGCCGCCAGGGCGAAACCCGCAGTTCGGGTGCCTGCAGCAGTGGGATCGAACTGGTAGATATCCCGGAGGTACGTGGGCAAGTACGTGGCGAAGGAGACGAACCCGCCAAAGACGATGGCGTAGAGGAAACACAGCTTCCAGGTGACGGCGAGCCCGGCCGCGTCCTTGAGTTTCGGGATCACCGGCGCGGTGTTCCGCTTCCAGTCCGGGGACTCCTTCAGGTTGAACCAGATCACGGCCCCCATCACCACCAGCAGCCCGGCAATCAGCAGGTGCGTGGGCAGGTAGCCGATCCAGGTCACCAGGCGCGGGGTCAGGAAGGCCGCCAGCGCGGTCCCGCCCATCCCAGCGCCGAAAACGCCCGTCGCGAAGCCGCGCCGTGAGGGTTCGTACCAGGCGGAAACAAAGGGAATTCCGACGGCGAACACGGTACCTGCGATGCCCAGCAAGAGGCCGGCGCCCAGCACCACGGCGTAGGAACCGAGGGTGCCGCCGAGGGCCACCAGCAGGACGGGCGGGACACTGCCAAGCAGGACAACCGTGAACATGACCCGGCCGCCGAAGCGGTCCGTGAGGGCGCCCATCACGATCCGGCCCAGCGCTCCCACAAAAATGGGCATGGCTACCAGCACCGCTGTGGAGGTGGGGTCCAGTCCCATCCCCTGGGTGTAGCGCGCGCCCAGCGGCGCCACGATGTTCCACGCCCAGAAGGCGGTGACCGAGGCGGCAGTGGCCAGGGCCAGGTTCCGTCCCTTGCCCGGGTGGGAGGTTTCAGTGGGCTGGGCGGCTGCGGCCATTGTCTTCTCCTCTCACCGGTTCCGGGTGTCCCGGTCCTGGGTCCCGACGGCGGACCAGCCGCGCCGGACGCTGGGGGCGTTGGGATTCTGCGCGGCCTTGCCGCCCGCCCCGGTTCCGGCCCTCCGGCCCGGGCGTCCACCGGCCGCAGCACCTGCCTTCACCCGGTCCCGCGAGCGGTACACGATGTACGGGCGGAAGAGGTAGTGGAACGGTGCAGTGAAGGCGTGGACCAGCCGGGTGAACGGCCAGATGATGAACAGCGCCATCCCCACCAGCGTGTGCAGGTGGAAGGAAAACGGCGCGGCGGCCATGGCTGCGATGTCCGGCTGGAAGATGAACAGCGAACGGAACCACGGAGCCACGGTTTCACGGTAGTTGTGCGCGTGCTCGCCCTCGAACACGCTGGCCAGCGTGGTCCACAGGCCGAACACGATGGCGGCAGTGAGGACCACGTACATGGTTTTATCGTTCTTGGTGGTGGCCATGAACACGGGCCCGGTGGTGCGGCGCCGGTAGATCAGCAGGACGATCCCGCCCAGGGTTCCCACGCCCGCGATCCCGCCCACGAACAGGGCGTTGAAGTGGTAGAAGTCCTGGCTCATCCCCACCGCCTCCGTCCAGGACATCGGGATAACCAGACCGAAGAAGTGCCCGGCGATCACGGCGAGCAGGCCGAAGTGGAACAGCGGCGAGGCGATCCGCAACAGCCTGGATTCGTAGAGCTGGGAGGACCGGGTGGTCCAGCCGAACTGGTCGTACTTGTACCGCCAGACCAGCCCGCCCGCCAGGACCACCACCATCACGTAGGGCAGGACACCCCACAGCACAGTGTCCAGGGCAGAGAGTTCGACGGCGGCTCCGGGCTGTGTTTCAAAAGGCAGCGTTTCAAAGGTCACCATGGTCAGGCCCCCTTCACGGGCAGCAGGCGCGGATCGTAGGGGTCAAGGCCAACCGCCTCGGTGGGTGGCCCGTAGCCCGCCATCCGCATCACGGCCTGTTCGTCGGCCGGCGACTTTCCGGGGAGCGTGGCGCAGATGGCCGCCAGGATCCTGGCGTGCGGCAGCTTGTCCCGCAGCAAGCCGAACTTCAGCATCTCCAGGCTGGGCCGGTACCGGATCAGCAGCTCCCGCCCCGCGGAGAAGTCCACCAGCGCCGTGTATTCCAGCACCATGGGCAGGTAGTCCGGCAGCTCTCCCTGGGTGTCCACCAAAATGTCGCTTTGCCGGTAGGCCTTCTTGAAGCTGCCCAGCACTTCGCCGCGGCGCCGGGTGTCCCCGTCCGTCCAGTAGCTCAGGTGCAGGGCGTGGCGACGGCTGAGGTCGAACTCCCGCACGTAGTGTGCCTGGCTCTCCATCAGCGGCGTGGATTCCAGTGCGTCCAGCACCTCCTGGAAGGGTTCGACGGCGGCCGGGAACTCCGCGAGTGCGGCGCGCATGAGCGGCACCTTGGCCAGGAGGTCCTCGTCCGGGTAGGACAGGCACCACGCACCGGCCATATACGCCACCTGGTCGCGGCGGCTCACGGCTGGTCCTCCGCCGCGGCCAACGTGCCCGGCTCCGGCCCCTTGTCCGGGAAAAGGCCCGGCGGTGCCCCCCGGCCGTCCCAGTTCAGCAGGTTCACCCTGCCCTTCAGGCTGGTTCCCGCTGATACCTCACCGCTGGTCTGCCGGTCGCGCAGGGCGTTGAACGTGTCCACCGCAACCGGCACCGGCCTGCCGCTCGCCTCACCGAACGGCGAGGAATCCTGCATGCCCGGGCCGCCGTCGAAATCCAGCGAGCAGCCCATCTCCTCCAGGTCGTGCGCCTGCTCCACGTGCGCCTTGGGGATGACGTACCGCTCGTCGTACTTGGCGATGGCCATCAGCCGGTACATCTCGTACATGGCCTGCCCGTCCATGCCCACGGCCTCGGCGATGGACTCGTCCGGATCGTTGCCCAGGCTGATGCCTCGCATGAACGCACGCATGGCCGCAAGCTTCTTCAGCACCGCGGTGACCCGGTCCGCGTCCCCGGCGGTGAAGAGCTCGGCGAGGTACTCCACCGGGATCCGCAGCGCATCTATGGCGCCGAACAGGTTGCCGTGGTCCTCGCCGTCGTGCCCCTGGTCCCGCAGCAGGTCCACCACCGGGGACAGCGGCGGCACGTACCAGACCATCGGCATGGTCCGGTACTCCGGGTGCAGCGGCAGCGCTACCTTGTAGACCTTGGCGAGGGCGTACACCGGCGAGCGCCGGGCGGCGTCGATCCAGTCCTCCGGGATGTCCTGCGCCCGGGCTTCGGCCTGGACGGCGGGATCGTTAGGGTCCAGCAGGACGTCCATCTGGGCGTCGTAGAGAGCCTTCGGGTCGGTGACGGACGCCGCCGCGGTGACCGCATCGGCGTCGTACAAAAACAGCCCCAGGTACCGCAGCCGGCCCACGCAGGTCTCCGAGCACACCGTGGGAATCCCCACCTCCACCCGGGGGTAGCAGAAGGTGCACTTCTCGGCCTTGCCGGTCTTGTGGTTGAAGTAGATCTTCTTGTACGGGCAGCCGGTGACGCACTGCCGCCAGCCGCGGCACTTGTCCTGGTCCACCAGCACAATCCCGTCCTCCACCCGCTTGTAGATGGCGCCGGAGGGGCAGGAGGCCATGCAGGACGGGTTCAGGCAGTGCTCGCAGATCCGCGGCAGGTAGAACATGAACGTCTGCTCGTACGCGAACTTGATCTTGTCCTCGGACTCCCGCCGGACCTTCTCCACCAGCGGGTCCAGGTGCCCGTTCTCCGCGGAGCCGCCCAGGTTGTCGTCCCAGTTGGCGGACCAGGTGACCTTGGTGTCCTCCCCGGTGATCAGGGATTTGGGCCGGGCCACCGGAAAGTCGTCGCCCAGGGGCGCGTCCACCAGGGTTTTATAGTCGTAGGTCCAGGGCTCGTAGTAGTCCTTGAGCTCGGGCTGGACCGGGCTGGCAAAGATGCCGAACATTTTCTTCACCCGGCCGCCGGCCTTGAGCACCAGCCTGCCCCGCTTGTTCAGCGCCCAGCCGCCGCGCCACTTGTCCTGGTCCTCGTACCTTCGGGGATACCCCTGCCCGGGGCGGGTTTCCACGTTGTTGAACCAGACGTACTCGGTGCCTGCCCGGTTGGTCCAGGCCTGCTTGCAGGTCACCGAACACGTGTGGCAGCCGATGCACTTGTCCAGGTTCATCACCATGCCCATTTGAGCCATGACCCGCATCAGTACTGCACCTCCTGTGAGCGGCGGCGGACCGTGGCCACCATGTCGCGCTGGTTTCCGGTGGGGCCGAGGTAGTTGAACGCGTACGCCAGTTGCGCGTAGCCCCCGATCAGGTGCGAGGGTTTCACCAGCAGCCGGGTGACGGAGTTGTGGATGCCGCCGCGCCGCCCGGTGGCCTCCGACTTCGGCACGTCGATGGTGCGCTCCTGGGCATGGTGCACGTACACCACACCGGCGGGCATCCGGTGGCTGACGATCGCCCGGGCCACCAGGACTCCGTTGATGTTCAGGCATTCCACCCAGTCGTTGTCCCTGACCTGGATGGAATCGGCGTCCGCCGGGCTCATCCACACCGTGGGCCCGCCGCGGGACAGCGAGAGCATCAGCAGGTTGTCCTGGTATTCGGAGTGGATGGACCACTTGGAGTGCGGCGTCAGGTACCGGACCACCACCTCCAGCTGCCCGTTCCGGCCGAGTTTGGGTTCGCCGAAGAGCCGGTGCATGTCCAGCGGCGGCCGGTAGATGGGAAGGGCTTCGCCGATGTCCGTGAGCCAGTCGTGGTCCAGGAAGAAGTGCATCCGGCCGGTGAGGGTGTGGAAGGGCTTGAGCCGTTCGATGTTGATGGTGAACGGGGCGTAGCGGCGTCCGCCGGTTTCCGAGCCGGACCATTCCGGCGAGGTGATCACGGGCACCGGGGCGGCCTGGGTCTGGGCGAAGGTGATGAACTTTTCCTCCGAGCCCTCGGCGAGGTCCGCCAGCTTCCTTCCGGTCCGGACTTCCAGGTCCTTGAAGCCCTGCACGGAAAGCATGCCGTTGGTGGTGCCGGAGAACGCCAGGATGGCCTCCGCCATTTTGGCATCGGTGTCCAGGGCCGGCCGGCCGTCCGCGGCGCCGCCGAGCATCACGCCGTTCGAGTGGCTGAGCCGGCTCAGCGGGCCGTCCAGTTTGTAGGTGACGTTCTTGACGGTGAAGCCCAGCTTGTCCGCCAGGGGCCCGACGGCGGCGAGCTTGTCCGCGATGGCCGTATAGTCCCGCTCCACCACGGAAAAGACGGGCATGTTCTGCCCGGGGACGGCGGGGATGTCCGGCTTCCGCCAGTCGCGGACCGTCCCGCCGGGCTGGGCCAGCTGGCCAGGGGTATCGTGCTGCAGCGGCACGCTCACCAGGTCGCGCCGGACGCCCAGATGGGTCCTGGCCAGCCGGGAGAACTCGCGGGCCAGCAGGTGGAAGGTGTCAAAGTCGGTCTTGGTTTCCCAGGGCGGGTCGATCGCCGGGGTGAACGCGTGGACGAACGGGTGCATGTCCGTGGAGGAGAGGTCGTGCTTTTCGTACCAGGTGGCGGCGGGAAACACGACGTCGGACAGCAGCGTGGTGGAGGTCATCCGGAAGTCGGCGGAGACCAGCAGGTCCAGCTTCCCTTCGGGCGCCTTCTCGTGCCATTTCACGTGCGTGGGTTTCAGCCCCTCCGCGTGGTCCTCGCCCAGGACGTTGTTGTGGGTGCCCAGCAGGTTCCGGAGGAAGTACTCGTTGCCCTTCGCCGAGGACCCGAAGAGGTTGGAGCGCCAAAGGACCAGGGTGCGCGGCCAGTTCTCCGGGGCATCCACGTCCTCGATGGCCGGGTTCAGGGTCCGGTTCTTCAGTGCGTCCGCGATGTAGCCGGGGGTGTCCTTCGCAGTGCCGGCGGCGACGGCGGCCTCCGCCTCGTCGGCGAGGTCCAGGGGATTGCGGTCGAACTGCGGGTAGAACGGCATCCAGCCAAGCCTTGCGGACTGGGCTATGGCGTCCGCGGTGTGCAGGCCGTCCAGGGCGCCGGTGGACAGCGGGGACTTCAGCGCGTCCGCGGAGTAGCCGTCCTGGCGCCACTGGTCCGTGTGCATGTACCAGTACCCGGTGCCGATCATGGTGCGCGGCGGCCGGGACCAGTCCAGGGCATTGGCCAGCGACACCCAGCCGGTGATGGGGCGGGTCTTTTCCTGCCCCACGTAGTGCGCCCAGCCGCCCCCGTTCCGGCCCATGCAGCCGGTCAGCATCACGAGGGCCAGCACCGCCCGGTAGGTGGTGTCGCCGTGGAACCACTGGCAGATCCCGGCGCCCATGATGATCATCGACCGGCCCCTGGACTGCTCGGCGTTCCGGGCGAACTCGCGGGCCACCCGGATGCAGGCCTGCGCGGGGACGGACGTGATCTCCTCCTGCCAGGCCGGGGTGTACGGGGTGGCGGCGTCGTCATACCCCGCGGCCCACTCTCCGGGCAGCCCTTCGCGGCCCACGCCGTACTGGGCGAGCATCAGGTCGAACACCGTGGTGGCCAGCTGGCCCTCCACCTCGATCACGGGCACCCCGCGCCGGAGCACGCTGCCGGTGCCGTCCGCCTGCTCGAAGCACGGCAGCAGGATCTCGGCGCTTTCACCCGAGACCTCCCGCAGGGACAGTGCGGGGTCCATCCCTTCAAGGTCCAGGTTCCATCTGCCCTCTCCGCTGCCGGAGTAGCGGAATCCCATGGAGCCGTTGGGGACGGCCGGTCGGCCGGCCTTCTTGTCGAACAGGACGGTGCGGAACGCCGCGTCCTCAGCCCCGGACTCCGCCGGGATGTCACGCGCGGTGAGGAATTTCGACGGCGTCAACGCGCCGTCGTCGCGCTTTTCCAGCCTGACCAGGAACGGCAGGTCCGTGTACTGCTTGACGTAGTCCGTGAAGAAGGGAACCTGCCGGTCCACGAAGAATTCCTTGAGCATCACGTGCCCCATGGCCATGGCCAGCGCGGCGTCGGTTCCAGCCTGGGCGGGGAGCCACTCGTCCGCGAACTTGGTGTTGTCCGCGTAGTCCGGGCTGACGGTGACCACCTTGGTGCCGCGGTACCGCACCTCGGCCATCCAGTGCGCGTCCGGGGTGCGGGTGACCGGAACGTTGGAGCCCCACATCATGAGGTAGCGGGCGTCCCACCAGTCGCCGGATTCGGGGACGTCGGTCTGGTCTCCGAACACCTGCGGGCTGGCCACGGGAAGGTCCGCGTACCAGTCGTAGAAGGAGGTCATCACCCCGCCGATGAGCTGGATGAAGCGGGTTCCCACCGCGTGCGAGACCATGGACATCGCGGGGATGGGCGAGAAGCCGGCGCAGCGGTCCGGGCCGTAGGTCTTGATGGTGTTCACGTGCGCCGCGGCCGCGATTTCGATGGCTTCCTGCCAGGACACCCGGACCAGCCCGCCCTTGCCCCGGGCCTGCTGGTAGCGGCGGCGCTTCTCCGGGTCGGCGGCGATCTCGGCGAACGCCAGCACCGGGTCTCCCAGCCGGGCCTTGGCCTCGCGGTACATCTCCACCAGCACGCCGCGGGCGTAGGGGAAACGGACCCGGGTGGGCGAGTACGTGTACCAGGAAAAGGCAGCCCCGCGGGGGCAGCCCCGCGGTTCATATTCGGGACTGTCGGGGCCCACGGAAGGGTAGTCGGTCTGCTGCGATTCCCAGGTGATGATGCCGTCCTTGACGTACACCTTCCAGGAGCAGGAGCCGGTGCAGTTCACCCCGTGGGTGGAGCGGACCACCTTGTCGTGGCTCCACCGGTCGCGGTAGAAGATATCCCCCTTGCGGCCACCCTCCCGGAAAACTGCCCTGCCGTCGTCGGTCTGGTCCCACTTCGTAAAGAACCTGCCCAGCTTCAGCATTGCATCCGATGCCGGCCCGTCCACCCCCGCGACAAAACGCTCCTCAGCCATGCTGCCACCGTAGGTGCGGCGCGGCTGGTCCAGTAGGGTCTTTCGACTGGTTGCAGCTGCTTGGTGGCAGGACTAGGCTCTGGTCGCCTGCCGGGCGCCTGCGCCGGAGCGCTTCCCGCCCTAGGCTGGACTTCGGACACACTGGACAGGAGGCTGCGGTGGCTGAGACGACGTTAGCCAAGGCGGGCGTGGCGGAGCTGATGGCCGAACTGGCCGGGCTCGAGGACCCGAGGGCGCGCGAGGTGAACGAGAGGCACGGGGATGACCACGGCGTGAACCTCAGCAAACTGCGTGCCATCGCCAAGCGGCTGAAAACCCAACAGGAACTTGCCGGTGACCTCTGGGCCACGGGCGATACCGCGGCGCGGCTGCTGGCGCTCCTGGTTTGCCGGCCGAAGGCGTTCGGGCGTGGCGAACTGGATGCGATGCTGCGGGAGGCGCGGGCGCCCAAGGTGCAGGACTGGCTGGTGAACTACGTGGTGAAGAAGAACCCGCACGCCGAGGAGCTGCGGGTGGCCTGGCTGTCCGATCCTGATCCGGTAGTAGCAAGTGCCGGCTGGGCGTTGACAAGCGAGCGCGTGGTGAAGGCGCCTGACGGCCTGGACCTTGAGGGGCTGCTGGACGTCATCGAGGCGGAGATGAAGGACTCCCCGGACCGGCTGCAGTGGGCCATGAACACCTGCCTGGCCCAGATCGGCATTGGGCACCCCGGGCTCAGGGCCCGCGCGCTGGAGATCGGCGAGCGCCTGGAGGTGCTCAAGGACTACCCCACTCCCCCGGGCTGCACCTCACCGTTCGCCCCCGCGTGGATCAACGAAATGGTGCGCCGGCAGGCGGGGCACTAAGGGCCGTCACCGGAAGTCGGCCGTTGATTCCTTCGCCACTTCCAGAAGCGTGGTTTGGAAGGCAATCTCGGCTGCGGCCCGCACCCTGTCGTGACGGTGCGCGAGCAGGACCCGCCTTGAGGGTGCGGTAGTGCCCAGGGAGACGATGCTGACCCCCGGGTGTTTGTTGACGACGGCGGTTCGAGGCGCCAAGGCGATGCCGAGCCCCACGCTGACCATCGCCTGGGCTTCCTGGTAGTCATTGGCGTGGAAGGCGATCCGGGGGGTGAAACCCGCGGCACGGGCGCTTCGTTGGAGCACCTCCACCACCGGGTGCGCTTCCTCGCGGACAATCCACTCCTCATCGGCAAGGTCCGCCATGTCAACCTGCTTGCGCCGGGCCAGCCGGTGGTCCTTTCCCACAACGAGGGCGGTTGCGTCCTCGAAAACCGTGGTGAGGGCAAAGTCCTCGGCGTTGATCCTGCTCCATTCGTAGTCCCAGAGGAGGGACATGCCCACCTGCCCGTTCTCCAGCATCTCGACCAAGTCCTCAAAGCGGCTGCTGCGCACATGCAGCTCAATGGCAGGGTACTGGCGTTTGAACTTGCTGATGACCAAGGGAAGAAACGAACCTCCCAGCGTGGGGAAGGTTCCCATGGTGAGGCTGCCCCTGTTCAGCCCGGCGATTTCGGCGAGGTCCGCTTCGGCGGCCGCCATCTGCCTGAGGATGCGGCGCGTGTGCGCCGCCAGGACGTGGCCGGCATCCGTCGGTACCATTCCGCGGGTCTGTCGCTGAAGAAGCGGCTGGCCGATCTCCGATTCCAGTCGCCGCAGCTGCTGGGACACGCCTGACGGCGAGTACACGTGCTTCTCGGCCGCTGCCGTGATGGATCCGAGCTCCACCACGTCCAGCAGCAGTTCCAGCCTTCGAACATTGAGCATCGGCACGGACTCCTTTGAAGTGTTGCTTACATCCCCTTAAGGATTTTAGCCTGCACCTTCATCCACAGCCGAACGGGGACGGGCCGCACGCCGTCGGAGTCAAGGAAAGGGCTGCCATGACCTTCGAAATGCCCGTCCAGCCGCCATTTGATTGAAGTAAAAGTGCAAGACCCTGCAAAAAATAGCGTTTGTAATTCAATGATGGGGCGGATCACACTAGGTCCTAGCCGAAAGGCGGAACGGCCCACAGCAGGGCCCAGGAAGGTGTGAAAGCAATCATGTTTAGAATCCCAGCAGCGTGGATGCGGGGCGGAACCAGTAAGTGCTGGGTGTTCGAATGGGACAACCTCCAAGTCCCCGGAAAGAGCGTTGACGAAGTCCTCCTTCGGCTGTTCGGCAGCCCGGACAACCGCCAGATTGACGGCGTGGGCGGGGGAACCTCCACGACCAGCAAGGCTGTGATCCTTTCCCGCTCAGCCAGCGCCGAGGCAGACGTTGACTACACCTTCGCCCAGGTGGCCGTCGAGGAGCACAGGGTTGACTGGGGAAGCAACTGCGGCAACTGCTCAGCGGTGGTGGCACCGTACGCAATCGATCGGGGCTGGGTTGATGCCGGCCAGGAAACGACATCCGTGCGGACGCTGAACACGAACACCGACCAGCTCATCCTGCAGAAGGTTTCCACCCCGGACGGCAGGCTCCAGGAGACCGGTACCCTCATGATTCCGGGCGTTCCGTTCCCGGGGCTGTCCGTGGGCATGGGTTTCTTCGATCCTGCAGGACGGACAACCGGGAAGCTCTTCCCGACCGGAGAGCCGGTGGAGAAGGTGACGTTCGACGGGCGGGAAATCCCTGCCACCCTGATTGATGCCGGTGCGCCGCTGATCATCCTGGAGGCTGCTTCCGTGGGACTCACCGGGAATGAGACAGCCGGGGAGATCGATGGCCAGGCTGAACTCCTCGTGCACCTGGACGACGTGCGGCGGGACGCAGCGGTTCGAATGGGCCTGGCCGCCACGAGGGCCGAAGCCGAGCGTGCGATTCCGAAGCTCGCGCTGGTGGCCCGGCCGTCCTCGGATGAGGGAGCCGACCTGGTGGTCCGGATGCTGTCAATGGGCAAGCTCCACCCGGCGCTGGCGATCACCGGAAGCGTCGCCCTGACTATGGCTGCACAGCATGAAGGCACCGTGGTGCGGGACCTGATCTCCACCGACGCTTCTTCCGGGCTCGCCATGCGGACTCCTGCGGGCCTCGTCCAAACCTGGGCCGAGACCCGCGACGGTGTCCCGGTTGTGGGCACCCTCCGAAGTGCCCGCCGCTTGGCCGATGCAGAACTGTTGCTGCCAGAGACCTGGTAAGCGCGCAACCACAACAATCTGCCCCTCGCGCGCTCCTGGAAGGCGCTGCGCCGAGATAGGCACCCGATCAAAAGGATCATCTCAATGACGAGCAACAAGTCATCCTTGGAACCACCCGGAACCGCTCCGCAAGAGGCACTTGCCGGGCAGTACGAAGAAGCGGACCTGCCAGAGCCGCCCAAGCATTCCCGGCGGACCATCCTTTCAGCCGTCGGCGCCTTCGCATTGCTGGGCACCGCCACCACGGTCCTCGGCGGAAGCCTGCTGAATCCGCCCTCCAGCACCGAGGACGGGGACTTCAGCGGCGAAACCCTGGAGTTCCTGATCCCCCTCGCGTCAGGCGGCGGAACCGATACCTGGGCACGTTTCATCGGCACCGAACTAACCAACTATGTTGCGGGCCGCCCCGGTTTTGCGCCCGTGAACGAGGCCGGCGGCGAAGGCATCCTGGGCACCAACAGGTTTGCCCGCTCGGCAAAGACAGACGGCACGGAAATCCTGGTGGGGACGGCATCGACCGTTGTCCCCTGGGTCCTGGGCCGCTCGGCCGTGAAGTACTCCTTCGAAGACCTCAAGCCCGTCGTCGTCAACGGCACCGGCGGGGTCATCTATGCCCGTGCCGAGGCCGGAGTGTCCGGTCTTCAGGACCTGATAAACCGGGATACGCCCCTGGAATTCGGCGGCATCAGCGCCACGGGCCTGGACATCACCACGCTTGTTGCCTTCGACCTGCTCGAAGCGGACGTGACAAGCACCTTCGGCTTTGAAGGCCGGGGACCGGTCAACCTGGCGCTCCAGCGCGGGGAAATCGACCTGGACTACCAGACCACCTCGGCCTACGGCTCAGCCGTTGCCGGCATCGCCAAGGAGGGCAAAGCCGTTGTGCTCATGTCCTTTGGCCAGCTGGACGGAGCAGGCAACGTTGTCCGGGACCCCAATTTCCCTGATGTACCCACAGTCGCCGAGGCCTACGAAACGCTCCACGGAAAGAAACCCGCGGGCGAGAAGTTCGAAGCGTACAAGACCCTGCTGGGACTGACCTACACCTACCAAAAAGGACTGTGGGTTCCGCAGGAGACACCCGAAAAAGCCTATGAGCTGCTCCGCAGTTCCAGCGAAAAGCTCGGGACCGACAAAGGCTTCCAGGAAAAAGCCGCCAAAGTCCTCGGCGGCTACCCCCTCGTCGCGGACACCGGCGTGGCAGACCGCGTCCGGGACGCCTACTCCGTCAGCAACTCCGTCCGGTCCTATGTCACAGGGCTGCTCGCGGACAAATACAACATCCACGTTGAATAAGGACCATCATGCTTGACTCCGCAATGGCAGCGCTGGCATCCCTCGCTGACCCCTCCCTCCTCATCATGCTCCTGATCGGCACCGTAGCCGGCCTCATCATGGGCCTCATCCCGGGGCTGGGCGGCACCGGCGCCGTCGCAATCCTCCTGCCCATCACTTTCGGCATGGAACCGCCCCAGGCGCTGGCCCTCCTGATTGGAGCCCTCGCCGTCGTCCATACTTCAGACACCGTTTCCGCCGTGCTGCTCGGCGCACCCGGATCCGCGTCTGCGAGCGTGACCATGCTGGACGGTTACTCCATGGCCAAGAAAGGACAGGCAGCCCGTGCCCTGACGCTGGCGTTCCTCTCGTCAATGGCCGGAGGCATCATCGGCGCAATCGGCCTGACCCTGGCGATACCGCTTGCCCGGCCTCTCGTGCTCTCCTTCGCCAGCCCGGAACTGTTCATGCTGACCGTCCTGGGCGTAGCCCTGGCCGCAGTCCTTTCGCGGGGAAACATCATCAAGGGTGTCTCCGCCGGACTCCTTGGCCTGGTCCTCGGCATGGTGGGAACCTCACCCACCACGGCCGAGGAACGCTTCACGTTCGGCAGCCTGTTCCTCGGCGACGGCCTGTCGCTCGTGGCCGTTGCCCTGGGAATCTTCGGCCTGGCCGAAATCGCATCACGTGCAAGCCAGCGGCGCGGACAAAGGGAAACAATAACCCTCGGCGGCGGCTGGGGCCAAGGCATCCGGGAATGGCTCAGCCACTGGACCCAGGTCATCCGCGGAGCGCTCATCGGCATCTGGGCCGGCGTCCTCCCCGGCGTCGGTGCCACCGCAGGAACCTGGCTGGCCTACGGACAGGCCGTCGCCACCGCCAAGGACAAGCGCCAGTTCGGCAAGGGCGACCCGCGCGGAATCGTCGGCCCCGAAAGCGCCAACAACTCCGTGGAGGCCGGCGACCTGATCCCCACCCTTCTCTTCGGCATCCCCGGCGGCGTACCCTCCGCGATGCTCCTCGGAATGCTCCTCACATACGGCATCCAGCCCGGCCCTTCGATCATCACCGAGCACCTGGACCTGATGTACCTGATCGTCTGGTCCTTCGCCATCGCATCCATTCTCGGAGCGCTCTTCTGCTTCCTCAGCGTCAAGCAGCTGGCAAAGCTGACTAAGGTCCCCTTCGCCGTCCTGGCCGCGGGACTCGTGGCCGTTATGCTCCTCGGCTCATTCCAGGAGGGCGGCCAGCTGGGCGACCTCTGGGTGATGATCATTTTGGGCGTCTTCGGCTGGCTGCTGAAGTCCACCGGGTTCCCGCGGGCGCCCTTCCTCATCGGCTTCGTGTTGGCAATCCCGCTGGAACGCTATTACTTCCTCACAGACAGCCTGTACGAAGGCTTCGACTGGATGGCCCGGCCCGGTGTCCTGGTCTTCCTGGCGATCCTGGTCCTTCCGATGATGTGGGCCTTCGTCAAGTTCATCCGCGCCCGCCGCCAGACCAACCTCGACGACGGGCACAGGGATGAGCAGCCCGAGGACGACGAAGCGCCCCTGAAGAACTCGACCTGGTCCCTGGCAGCATCCGGCATCTTCGCCGTCGCGTTTGCCGCAGCCCTCATATCATCGGCGTCCTTCTCACCCGAGGCCAGGCTCGTCCCCCAGCTGGTGAGCATCGGCGGACTGGCCTTCTCCGGGATCCTCCTCTTCACCGAAATTCGGGCACGGGTCCGCACGAGGGCCGATCGGGCCGGCTGGACACTCGATGCAGGCTTCGCATTGAAAACCTTCGCATGGATGACCGGTTTCCTGGCACTCACCGCAGTATTCGGATACCTCGTGGCCGTGACGGTTTTCATTCCCGCGTTCCTGCTGGTGGTCGCAAGGGCCCGCCTCAAGGTCGCCGTCATCTATACAGGGGTGCTGTATGTCGTGCTCCTGGCGCTCCCCTCCCTGCTGCCGATCGACCTGCCGCAAGGCTGGCTCAACACCCTTGTCTAGCAGTCCCTACCCCCTAAACCATTGGAGAAAGACAAATGACGGTACTCGTGGCCTATGCGCCCGCCCCCGAAGGACGGGAAGCACTCACGGAGGGCATCAAGGAAGCGCACCTGCGAAAGTCGGATCTGCTGATTGTCAATGTGGGCCGGGGACACCATGACCTCGACGATCACGAGATCGCGGAACTGGAAGGCAAGCTGTCCGATGCCGGGCTTGCCCTCACTGTCGAATCCTCCGTTTTGGCCGACCCGGGAGATGCAGTGATCCAGATTGCGCAGGACCGCGACGTCGAAATGGTAGTCATCGGCCTGCGGCACCGCTCCATGGTGGGCAAACTCATTTTGGGAAGCACCGTTCAGCGGATCCTCCTGGACGCCACTTGCCCCGTGCTCGCCGTGCGGGCCGACAGGCTGTAAGTACAGGCACAACCTGCCGGACCCCCGTCCGGCGCGCGTGCCGCCGTCCACGCACTCCATCGCAACAGGAAGCCCGAGAGACGGGCGCGGAGGACGGCGCGCACGCACAGGAGGCAGGGCCATCTCCGGGCCCTGCCTCCCCTTATGTGGCCATCTTTTCCGATACGCCGGACGAAGGACAGCCACCATGAGGCTGCGCAGCCAACCGCAGGCCCGGTGAAAGCCGACACCCGGGACGGCTTATCCCGGGCACCGCCCGCCGCAGCCGTATCCTGCTGGTGGCGGCCGCAACCACAATCCTGGGCGCCCTCCCGCCGGGCAACACCATCTTCAGCCCGGCAGCCGCCACGGAACCGGAGCCTGCCATGACAGCTGTTCAGATCATCCCACTCGCCATCCTCGTGGTGATGTTCATCGTCGCCACGAAGTGGCCGCTGAACATCGGGGTGATGGGGCTGGTGGCGTCCTTCGGCGTCGGCTACTTCATGCTTGGAATGACCGACAAGGAGATCCTGGCGGAGTTCCCCGCCAGCATCGTCCTGACCATCATTGGGGTCACCTACTTCTTCAGCATGGCCCAGCGGAACGGCACGATCGACATCATTGTCCAGACGTGCGTGCGCCTCGTGAGGGGAAGGACCCTGCTGCTTCCCTGGGTGTTCTTTCTCATGGCTGCTGCACTGACGGCACTGGGAACCTTTTCCCCCGCCGCCGTCGCCCTGCTGGCCCCGGCCGCCATCGGCTTTGCCTACGAATCCCGCATCCATCCCGTGCTGATGGGCGCCTTCATCATCAATGGCGCCCATGCGGGAGGCTTTTCCCCGTTGTCCGTAGCCGGCGTCCTGGTGCACGGGATTGCAGCGGAAAACGGCTTTCCCATTTCCCAAGGCTCGCTTTTCGCCGCGAGCTTTGCCGTCAACCTCATCCTGTCAGTCCTGACCATCGTGCTGTTCGCCCTTACAGGCAGGCTTCGCGACAGTAAGGGTGGCCAGCACGCGGATGTTGATACGTCACCTTCCGGGCGCCCGCATGGCCAGCAGATCGTCACTCTGGCCTTGATCGTGGTGATGCTGGTGTGCACGCTGGGCTTCCGCATGCCCATCGGTTTTGTTGCCCTTTCCGCCGGCCTCCTCCTGGCACTGATCAACATCAAGGAACACCAGACCTTCATCGGCGGCATCTCGTGGTCCACTGTCCTGCTGGTGGCGGGCATGATCACCTATGTCTCCCTGCTCCAGCACGTGGGAGTGATTGATACCCTCGCCGGGCATGCCCTGGCATTGGGCGCGCCGCTGGTCATTGCCCTCGTCCTTTGTTATGTCATCGGCGTTGGCTCGGCCTTTGCCTCCTCAACAGCTTTGCTGACTGCGTTCATCCCGTTGGCGGGCCCGCTGCTGGCCACCAGTTCCCTGAGCGCCTCCGGTACGGTCGCCGCCCTGGCCATCGCCGCCACAGTGGTTGATGTGTCCCCCTTCTCCACGGACGGTGCGCTGATCGTTGCCAACGCACGGGAGGATGACCGGCAGCGCGTATACCGCCAACTGATGGCCTACGCCGGCGCGGTGGTGCTGGCCGGCCCGCTGCTGGCCTGGGCCTTGCTGGTACCGACGGGCATCGTGTGAGCGGTCCGGGCGCCTCGCAGAATGGCGGAACCCCCGCGCGAGTCTAGCTCCAGCGCGGGGGCTCCCTTGCTTCCGTGTTGGGGAACGTGGAAACAGACAGCAATCTATCCGGTGATAGCTTCCGCCAAAGTCCAATTCGGCAGATCACCGCGAATATTGATCGAACCTTGAGCAGAACCTGAGAGTGCCCTTGGATCGAACCGCCTCTGATGCCCTACGTCCAATCCGACGAGAAATCCAGCGGCGGCCACCACCGCGTCCGCGTGTGGACAGCGAACCTGCGTCCGGTGACCTCGGTGGGGTCGATCCGAACCAAGTGCTCCTTGAGGCCTGGTTCCCAAGGTTCACGGTCCGGGTCCGCAAGCTCCAGGGGCAAGACGCCGTCTTCCACGGGCTCGGGAATGCCTTTGACCACCACGCTCCACACCTCGGTGCTGTACGCGTTCAGCCCGTCCGTCTCCAGCGCCACAGCGGCCCCTGCGAGCAAGGAGCGCAACTTGGTGCCAGGGGCAGTCCGAAAATAGAGTGCCTCTTCTGCCGTCACGATGTTCACCGGAAAAATCTCGGGGGCGGTCCCGTTGATGACCGCCAGCCTGCCGATGTATGAGGAGCGCAGGTACTTCCAGCACTCCGCTTCAGTGAGGACCTCGGTGTTCGATCCCGGCTGTGTCATGCCCATGGACATGATCCTAGACTTGCCCGGCAGCCTGGCGCAGCTCCAGGTATTCCTTCAGCGCCATCCAGGTGGCCTGTTCCCGGCGGTTGCCCACGGCCCTCACCAGGGGCCCGAGAAGCCGCAGCGGGCCGTGCGGCTCCAGCCTCCAGACCCAGCGGAGCCTGCAGTGGTTTCCTTGCGGGGCGAAAGTCAGTCCGCCGGTGATGTCCAAGCCGGCGGTCCGGCTGTGCGACTTCAGCGAACGGGGACGGTTGAACCCCGTGCATTCGATGGTCACGCGGGTGCGGCGCCGCCCCTTCATGACGGCGGCGTACCGGGTCCCGAGCCCAACGGGCCCGGGCGTGAGCTTCTCCACCTGCATCATGCGTGGGTTGTAGAGGGGCTCGTTGGTTTCGTCCGCCACGAAATCGAAGACTGCCTCGATCGGGGCGGCGATCACTATTTCTCCGATGATCGGCTTCATCGTTCCCTCCAAGGCCGCCGTCCGCAGGACCCGCGGCACGGGCCCTGCGAACAGCTTTGACTCAACCTGGCAGGAGCGGAAGTGCCGAAGGTCCCTCAGCCCTGGGGGGCCAGCTGCCTGCTTTCAGCAAGCCTGATCCAGGTGTCCACCACGGTGTCCGGGTTGAGGGAGACGGACTCGATGCCCTGGTCAACCAGCCACTCCGCCAGGTCGGGGTGGTCGCTGGGGCCCTGGCCACAGATACCGACGTACTTGCCGCGCTCCCTGCAGGCCCGAATTGCCATTGCCAACAGCTTCTTCACGGCAGGATCGCGCTCATCGAAGCCCCCGGCCACCACCGCCGAATCCCGGTCAAGGCCCAGGGTCAGCTGGGTCATGTCGTTGGAGCCGATGGAGAAACCGTCGAAGTAGTCCAGGAACTCGTCCGCCAGCAGCGCGTTGGACGGCAGTTCGCACATCATGATGACCTCGAGGCCATTTTCGCCGCGCCGCAGCCCGTTCTCCGCGAGGAGGTCGATAACGCCGCGGGCCTCGTCCAGGGTCCGCACGAAGGGGATCATGAGCTTGACGTTGGTCAGGCCCATCTCGTTGCGGACGAAGGACAGCGCCTCGCACTCGAGGTCGAAGCAGTCCCGGAACGAGGGATCGAGGTAGCGTGAGGCGCCGCGGAAACCGAGCATCGGGTTTTCTTCGTGCGGTTCGTAGGCGGGCCCGCCGATGAGGTTGGCATACTCGTTGGACTTGAAATCGGACATGCGCACGATGACCGGCTCAGGCGCGAAGGCGGCGGCGATGGTGGCCACACCCTCGGCCAGGCGCTTGATGTAGTAGTCGCGCGGGCTGTCATAGGCGGCGATCCGTTCCCGGATTTCATCAGCCACGTCCGGCGCCTGGTCCTCAAGGTTCAGCAAGGCTTTGGGGTGGATGCCGATCTGGCGGTTGATGATGAACTCGAGGCGGGCAAGGCCCACGCCGTGGTTGGGCAGCTGGGCAAAGGTAAACGCCTGTTCCGGCGTTCCCACGTTCATCATCACTTTCACCGGCGCCTCGGGCAGTTGGGTGATCCCGGTTTCCTCGACCGTGAAGTCCAGCAGCCCCTTGTAGATGACCCCGGTCTCTCCGTCGGCGCAGGAAACAGTGACCTCGACGCCGTCGGACAGCGCATCAGTTGCGTGGCCGGTTCCCACAACCGCGGGGATCCCCAGCTCGCGGGCGATGATGGCGGCATGGCAGGTCCGCCCGCCGCGGTTTGTGACGATGGCGGAGGCGCGCTTCATGATCGGTTCCCAGTCGGGATCGGTCATGTCCGCGACGAGGACGTCGCCCGTCTGGAATGCCGCCATCTGGTCGAGTGCGGTGAGGATGCGGACGCTGCCGGCGCCGATGCGCTGGCCAATGGCACGGCCTTCCGCCAGGACCGGGCCGGTTTCGTTGAGGCGGAAGCGGGTCTGGCTGCCGGGGGCACGGCGGGACTGCACGGTTTCCGGGCGTGCCTGCAGGATGTACAGGCCGCCGTCAATGCCGTCCTTGCCCCATTCAATGTCCATGGGCCGGCCGTAGTGCTTCTCGATGGCGACGGCGTGCCGGGCGAGCTGCTCGACGTCGTCGTCGCTGAGGCTGAAGCGCGAGCGCAGGGAAGCCTCCACCGGCACGAAGTCGATGGTGCGGCCCACTTCCTGGCTGTTCGTGTACGTCATCTGGAGGGCTTTTTCGCCCAGGCCGCGCTTGAGGATGGCGGGGCGGCCGGCCGCCAGGGCCGGCTTGTACACGTAGAACTCGTCCGGGTTCACGGCACCCTGGACGACGGCTTCGCCCAGGCCGTAGGAGGAGGTGACAAAAACGGCGTCCTGGAAGCCTGATTCGGTGTCCATGGTGAACATGACACCGGAGGACCCGACGTCGGAGCGCACCATCCGCTGGACGCCGGCCGAAAGTGCCACGTCGGCGTGCTCGAACTTGTGGTGGACGCGGTAGGCGATGGCCCGGTCGTTGTACAGGGACGCGAAGACGTCCTTGATGGCCTGCAGGATGTTCTCGATGCCGCGGACGTTCAGGAAGGTTTCCTGCTGCCCGGCGAAGGAGGCGTCGGGCAGATCTTCGGCGGTCGCACTGGACCGCACCGCCCAGGAGAGGTCCGCGGAGCCGCCGTGCTTCGCGACCAGCTGCTGGTAGGAGTTCCGGATCTGTTCTTCGAAGTCCGGGAGGAAAGGCGTCCCGCGCACCAGGGACCGGATCTCCTGGCCTGCTGCGGCCAAGGCCGTCACATCATCAGTATCCAGGCCCACCAACCGGTCGGCGATCTTCTGGTCCAGGCCGGAGTCTGCCAGGAAGCGGCGGTAGGCGTCAGCGGTGGTGGCGAAACCGTCCGGCACCTGTACGCCGGCGGAGGTCAGGTTCTGCACCATTTCGCCGAGGGAGGCATTCTTGCCGCCCACCCGGTCCAGGTCCTTGAGCCCGAGTTCGGAGAACCACAGGATGTCTGTTGTCATAGTTGCTGCTCCTTTGCAGAGGGTCGCGCACCTACCCGCATCCGCGCACGGCGGACGCGCGTAGGTGCGCACAGTTCCTGTCCACAGTGTCAGGTCTCCAAAAGTCCTGCCACATGACGTGCGCCACACTGGACTTGTGAAACTTTTCCCTAATGCTTGAGGTTCATCTTCTGGAGGATGGTCGCCGCCATTTCCTCAACGGACACGCTGGCCGAATTCAGGTACGGAATCCCGTAGGACTCGTACAGGCGCTCCGCGCTGCGCAGCTCGAACCCGCATTGGCGCAGGGAAGCGTAGGGTGAGCCGCGCCGCCGTTCGGTGCGGACCTGGCTGAGCCGCAGCGGATTCGTGGTCAGGCCGAAACACTTCGAAACAAAGGGCCTCAGCGGTTTCGGCAGTCCTTCCCGCTCAAAGTCCTCGTCCACCAGGGGAAAGTTGGCGGCGAAGATCCCGTGCTGCAGGGCCAGGTACATGGTGGTGGGGGTCTTGCCGCACCGGGAGGGGGCCACCAGGATGACCTGTGCCTTCTCCAATGCGCGCAGGCTCTGGCCGTCGTCGTGCTCCATGGCGTACTCCACCGCGGCCATCCTTGACTGGTAACGGGCAGCGTTCCCCAGCCCGTGCGCCCTGCCCGGTTCCCCGCTGGCCGGCGTGCCGAGCCCCTGTTCCAGGACTCCAATATGGGTTCCGATGAGGTCCACGACGATGCCCTGGCAGGTGCCAAGGATCTGCCGTATTTCGCCGTTGACCGCCGTGGAAAAGACAATGGGCTGCAGGCCCTTGGCAGCGAGGCCGTCGATGGTCTCGACGACGGAACGCGCCTGCCCCGCGTTGGTGATGAACGGGATTGTTACGCGGTCGAAATTGTTCACGGGGAACTGCGTCAGCAGGGTATTGCCGAGCGTTTCCGCAGTGATGCCGGTGCTGTCCGAGAGAAAGTAGACGGGACGGAGATCGCCGCTGTTCATGGTGCTTTTCGGACTTCCACGGCGGCGGGAAGTATGAGCCGCGGGTCATGGCGGTAGAACGTCATGGGATGCCTTTCGTTCAGCGACGGCGGGGAACGGGTCCGGGCGGTGATGACATCGAGTTTACGGGGGCGGTGGACCCCTCGGCTCCGCGGGCGGTTACGTGCCCTGCCCCGCCGGGCGGATGATCCGGCGCCGGGTGGCAGCCGCGATGGCCGCCGTCCGGTTGTCCACGCCGAGTTTCCCGTAGATGTGGACCAGGTGCGTCTTGACCGTCGCCTCCGAGATGAAGACCTGTTTGGCAATGGCGCGGTTGGAAAGCCCGGTGGCCAACAGCTCCAGCAGCTGGACTTCGCGCGGGGTGAGGGAGGTGGCCGGGTTGGTGATCCGCTTCATGAGCAGGGCCGCCGCCCGCGGTGCAAGGACGGTTTCCCCCGCTGCGGCCGCGAACACGGCCTGCCGGATCTGTTCCGGCGGCGCGTCCTTGAGCATGTAACCGCTGGCCCCTGCCTCCACGGCGGCCAGGATGTCCGCGTCCGTGTCGTAGGTGGTGAGGATCAGGACGGGCGGCGGCACCGCCAGCCTCCGGATTTCGGCGGTGGCCGCTACCCCGTCCATGCCGGCCCCCATCTGCAGGTCCATGAGGACAAGGTCCACTCCTTCGCCCAGGACCGTGAGCCGCGCCAGTTCCTTCAGCGCAGCCGTGCCGTCGGCCGCTTCCGCAGCGACGGAGATGCCCTCAAACTCTGTGAGCATGGCCCTCAGGCCGGCCCGGACCACCGGATGGTCATCGACCAGCAGGACCCGCACGCTACTCATCGGCGCCTCCCACGGAGGTGTCATCGAGCGGCAGCCGGATGGCCACCACCGCCCCTTCCCCCGGCGCCGCCTCCAGTTCCAGCGACCCGTGGAGTGAATTAACCCGTTGCTGCAGCGAGCGCAGGCCGAAGCCGCTGCCGTCCGCACCGCCGTCGTGCGCTGCACGGACAGCAAGGGACGGGTCAAAGCCGATGCCGTCGTCGTAAATGTCCATGGTCACCTCAGTGCCCAGGAAGGTGAGGGTGACGACGGCGGTGCTGGCGCGGGCGTGGTCGCGGACGTTGGCGAGGCTGGCCTGGGCGGCACGGAGCAGGGTGACCCGGTACGGCTGCGGCAGTTCGACGGGGTCGCCGTCCACTTCCAGCCGGCAGCGGAGAGGCATCCCGCGGGCGGCGGCACCCGATTCAGTGTTCTCGCAAAGCCGGCGCAGGGCCTCCACCAGTGTTGTTTCGTGCAGTTGCGGCGAGGACAGGCCGCGGACAAAGCTGCGCGCTTCGGCCAGGTTGTCGGCAGCCGTCTGCTGCATGAGGGCCACCCGGGATGCGGCAGTGCCCCGGTCCCCGTCAGCCAGCGACTTTTCCGCCGCGCGGGCAAGCAGGACGATGCTGGAAAGGCCCTGCGCCAGCGTGTCATGGATCTCCCGGGCCAGCCGCTCCCGCTCCGCCAGCACCCCGGCCTCGTGCTGGGATGCTGCCAGTTCCTGCCGGGTCCGGCGCAGCTCGTCCGCGGCCCGCCGCTGGTTCTCGGCTTCACGGTAGAGGGCGACGTAGGCAAGGCCGGTGATGACGGCGAAGACGGCGCCAAACAGCGGCCCGACGACGGCTGCCACGTGCGGAACCGGCTCACCGCTGGCGGACCACTGGGAGGCAATGACCGCCGCTGTCATCAGCGCAATGGTCAGCAGCGCGGCGGGCCGGGGCAGCAGGTGGACGTGCAGGAAAAACAGCGGGAAAGCCAGCCAGGCGAACTCGGCGCTTCCCATCAGCAGGAGGGCCCACAGTGCCGTCACCGCGGCCAGCCACTGGATGCCGTGACGCCGGGGGTCGAAGGTGGTCCGGCCTGCGGCAAAGCGGTGTTCCAGGACAGTCCCGGTGAGGTAAACGCCGGCCAGGAGAAGGGCAACTCCGGCCCACAGAAGCGGGAAGGATCCCGCGGATCCCGGTGCAAGCAGCCGGACCACGCCCACCACCAGCAAGGTTGCGAACCCGGTGTGCAGCGCCACCCTCAGCACCCGCAGGATCGCTTCGGATGACGCCGATTCGACGGCGCTCAGCGGGTCCCGCGGCACACCCTCCCCGGGTGCGCTGACAGGGGGCAGTGGCGGCGCGGCGGGCATTTCACCAGCTTATGCCGGGCTGGCCGGCGACGCGTCAATCAAAAGGTTGACGCCCGGTTCCACCATTCCTCCTCCGCGGCTCAACTGGCTGCACGATTGCCCGGGAGCCGCCGCGCGGGACAGTGGATTGGGACCTCCTTCCACAGATCCCTCCCTGCAACTCCCTACCGAGAGAAGAACAACGTGTTCCTCGCACTCCGCGACATCCGTTTCGCCAAGGGCCGGTTCGCCATGATGGGCGGCGTGGTGGCCCTGATCACCCTGCTGCTGGTCATGCTGTCCGGCCTGACTGCCGGGCTGGCCGAGCAGTCCACTTCCGCGATTGGCAAGCTGGGTGCTGCTGCCGGTTCGCCGGTGGACACGGTGGTGTTCGGCGCACCCGGTTCCAGTGTTCCCACGGCCTCCTACACCGACAGCTCAGTCACCGCCGCCCAGGTGGACACCTGGAAGCACCAGCCGGGTGTTGGCTCCGCCGAACCGCTGGGCATCACCCAAACCCGCGCCCAGGGTGCTGCCGCCGGCTCGGGCACGGCCAATGTGGCCGTCTTTGGTGTCGCTCCCGGAAGCGGGCTGGCGCCGTCCGACGTGTCAGCCGGCACTGCGGTGGTGGGCGCTTCGGTGGCGGAGGCGCTGTCCCTCAGGCAGGGCGACGCGCTGGACATCGGCGGCGTGGAACTTTCCGTCAGCGCCGTCGTCGAGGACCAGTGGTACGCCCACACGAGTGTTGTGTGGACGGCGCTTCCAGCGTGGACCGCGCTGGCACACGTGTCCGACGGCGGGCAGCAGGCCACCGTCGTCGCCGTCACCCATGCGGACGGCGCCGCCCCCGATGAAGCCGCAGCCAACGCCGCGGCCAACACAGTGAGCGCCTCACGGACCGGCTCGTTCCAGGCGCTGGGCTCGTTCAAGAGCGAGAACGGCTCCCTGACCCTGATGCAGGCTTTCCTGTACGGCATCTCGTCCCTGGTGATCGTGGCGTTCCTGACGGTATGGACCATCCAGCGGACCCGGGACATTGCCGTCCTGAAGGCCATGGGCGCCCCCGGCTCCTACATCCTTCGGGACGCCATCACCCAGGCCGCACTTGTCCTGGTGGCGGGGGCGGGCGCCGGCGGAATCCTGGGTGTTGCCGCCGGGCTCCTTGCCGCCCAGGCTGCCCCGTTCCTGCTCACGGCAGCCACCACGCTGGTGCCCGTCGTCGGAATTATTGCCCTGGGACTCGCCGGCGCGGCCCTCGCGGTGCGGCGCGTCACCACCATCGATCCCCTCCTCGCCCTCGGCGGGAACTAGAAAGGACAAACCATGAACACCATGCAGTTTCCTGCCTCCGGGCCCGCTCCCCTGAGCCTGGCCGACGTCACCCTCGAATACCCGGACGGCGGCGGAACAACAACGGCCCTGGACCGGGTCAGCCTCACCGTGCAGGCGGGGCAGCTGGTCTCCCTGGTGGGGCCGTCGGGGTCCGGCAAATCAAGCCTGCTGGCCACCGCCGCCACCCTGGTCCGGCCCACCCGGGGACAGGTGACCATCGACGGCACCGATACCGCCGGGCTCAGGGACAGGGACCTTACCGCCCTGCGGCGCGGCAAGGTGGGCATCATCTTCCAGCAGCCCAACCTGCTCCCCTCCCTGACGGCCGCCGAACAGCTCATCATCAGCGACCATTTGCGGGGAAGGCCCGCCAAAGCGGCCGGCAGGAAAGCCGCCGAACTCCTGGACGTGGTCGGACTGTCCGCGAGCGCCGGCAAATTGCCGCACCAGCTTTCCGGCGGCCAGCGCCAGCGGGTGAACATCGCCCGGGCACTGATGGGGAACCCGCAAGTCCTGCTGGTGGACGAGCCGACGGCAGCCCTGGACCACGAACGCAGCACATCGATCATCCGGCTCCTGCGCGAGGTCACCTCGGAATTCAACGTGGCCACGGTGATGGTCACCCACGACACCGAATTCGTGCCGCTGACCGACGTTGTGGCCACCATGCGGGACGGCGTCCTCACGGCCCCGGTCCTGACGGGCGCCTGAGAACATGCAGGGGCGCGTACCCCGGCAGCCGCGTCCCGCCGTCGCCCTATTCTCCGAGGTGGTGGATCGTGAAGGCGGCGAGGAACCCCAGGGAGGCTGTTAATCCGGTGAGGTTGTGGTGCTCCTCGAAGGCCTCCGGGATCATGGTGTCCGCCAGCATGGCCAGGATGCCGCCGGCGGCCACCGCGGTGATGAACGCCACCACTGCGCCGGGAGCGTTTTCCAGCGCGACGTAGCCAATAAGCGAGGCCACCCCGCACAGCACGGCGATGCCGCCCCACAGTCCGAAGACATAGCGGGCACTGCGTCCGGCCTTCTTCATGCCGGCACTTCCGGAGAGGCCCTCGGGGACGTTGGAGATGAAGACGGCGGCCATCATGGCCGGGCTGACGGCTCCGCCTGCCAGCATGCCCACGCCCAGGACCACGGATTCCGGGACGCCGTCCAGGAGGGCACCGAAGGCAATGGCGGTGCCGCTGCCGGGATTTTCCGCCTCGGACGGCTGCTGGTTCCCGGAGCGTTTCCGGTGCTTGGCTCCGGCCCGGGACAGCGTCATGTTGGCTGCGACATACACCACGGAGCCTGCCAGGAAGCCGGCCACCGTGGGCCACAGCCCGCCACCCTGCACGGCCTCGTCCACCAGTTCGAAGGCCAGGGCCGAGATGAGCACGCCTGCCCCGAAGGACATGACGGAGGAGACCAGCTTGGCCGGCAGGTTCCAGCGCCAGGACAACGCCGCCCCCAGGACCAGCGCCCCTCCGGCGGCCGTGCCCCATAACAAAGCCTGCAACCACAGCGGCATGTGCACCACTTCCCGCTCCCCCCGCGGGAGCCGTCCGACCCAGTGAAGCCGGTTCCGGGTCCGGAAGCCGTGCTCGCTGAGACAGCCAGAGTAGTGGAACCGGCCGCGGCACCAAGAATTGATGGGATCTTGAGTTAAACCTTGCTGCCCGTTGACGTTTGGGGTCCACGCTGGAGCCATAGCATCAACCAGCTTGTGGGGAGAGCAGGAAGCCATGGGAGACCAAACAGCTTTTGACGGCGACGTCATTGCCGTAGGAGGCGTCCTCACGGATCAGCATCCGGTGGACTTCCGCACACTGGGGCTTGCCGGCTGCATTGACCGGCTCACCGGCCCCCTCCGCCAGCACGGGACCGCGGTCCGCTGGGATACTCCGCACTGGGGCATCGAGATTCCGGCGGACTGCGCGTCCCTCCTCTACCAGTCGGCCCGCGAGGCCCTGAGCAACGCCTATAAATACTCGGACGCGTCCCGCCTGACCGTCCAGCTCGCCGCCGTGGACCACGGGATCCGCCTGGTGGTGTCCGACGACGGCACGGGCTTTGACAGCGAGCTCGCCACCTGCGGGCGGCACCACGGCTACGGACTGCGGCTCATGGCGGTGGCCGTGCACGAAGCGGGCGGCTCGTTGGATATCCGCTCCAGTCCGGGGCACGGCACCAGCGTCACGGTGACGCTGCCGCTCGATTAAAGACTCGGATGCCCGCCGTACTGGGACAGCGGGCATCCGTAATCATTGGCGCGTCACTGGCTCGGGGCCGCCTACCTGGTGAGCTTCTCCTCATCCAGTTCAAGGTCGCCGATGTGGCCGGGCGCGTTCGCGGCCAGGACGCGGGCAACGAAGGCGCTGTACTCCTCCATGTAGTGGCGCAGGAACTTGGCGGTCCCCTCGTCCTTGACCTCGCCGCCCTCACCGAACACGGCAGCGCTGTAGTGGATGTAGGCTTCCGGGGCGTTCAGCTGCGGGGCGTCCAGGAAGCTGAGGACGCTGCGGAACGAGGACTGCATCACCGCAGTGCCGATGCTGCCCACGGACGCTCCAATGATGCCGGTGGGCTTGCGCGCGAATGAGTTGGTCCCCCAGGGCCGGGAGCCCCAGTCGATGGCGTTCTTGAGGGCCCCGGGGATGGAACGGTTGTATTCGGGGGACACAAAAAGGATTCCGTCCGAGGCTTCGATGGCCTCCTTGAGGGCGCGGCCTTCGGGCGGAAAGTCGGCGTCGTAGTCGTAGCTGTACAGGGGTAGGTCCCTGATGGGAATCTCGGTGAACTCCAGCTCCTCCGGAGCCAGTTTGATCAAAGCCTGGGAGAGGACCCGGTTGATGGAGCCGGTGGCGAGGCTCCCCACGAAATATCCGATTTTGAACGGTGCCATGAGTGTTCCTTCCAAGGGCCGGTCAGCGCCGGCCGTCCATGTTTTTTTGGAAAAGGTGCCGCCGCGGCTGGACGGCGCGTGATGCCCACTGCCCCACCAGTCCAGCACAGAAGTCCGGGAGCTTCCAGAGCGGGAAGCACGCCCTTTCGACTGGTGGGTGCCCCTTGCGGTCCGCCTGCTCCGGAGCTATTTTTGAAACGAATCAGAAAACGGTTTCCCACGGCACCATCACACGACGAATTGGATGACATGACGGACAGCACCCCCATCAGATGGCTCGACGGCGAGGCGCCTGCACAGCTCAGCGGCGGAACCACCTGGGGAATGCCGTTTGCCCGCGGCTCCGTCCCCGCCGCAGCGGCCCTTTCGGTCACGGACGCCAGTGGGGATCCGGTCGCCGCCCAGTCCTGGCCCCTGGCCACCTGGCCGGACGGTTCCCTCAAGTGGGCCGGCATCGCGCTTCCCGCCACGGACTCGCCGTCGGCGGCTTACCTCGTAAGGTCCGACGGCGGCGGCGCACCCCGCGAAGGCAACCTCCCGCCGTCGGACGTCACCAACGTCGCTAGCGGCGCCAACGTCACCGTCACGGAAACCGCTGACACCCTCACTGTGGACACCGGCACTCTCCGGATGGTGCTCAACCGCAGCGGCTCCACCCTGTTCAGCAGCCTCACCCGCAACGGCGCCGACGTGGCACGGGACGCCCGCCTGGTCAGCCTCGTGCAGGACGCCATATCCGAGGGTGCCGGCACCTTCAGCCGGGAAGCCTTCACCGGCGAGGTCACCGAAGTCACGCTTGAACAAAGCGGACCCGTCCGCGCCGTGGTGCGGCTGGAGGGGCACCACCGGCCTGACGCTCCCGGAAGCAGCCGCCGGGAGTGGCTCCCGTTCGTGGTCCGGTTCTACTTCCATGCCAACGCCCGCAGCGTCCGGATGGTCCACTCCTTTATCTGGGACGGCGACGCGGAGCGGGATTTCCTCGCCGGGCTTGGCGTCCGGTTCAGCGTGCCGCTGGAGTCCGGACTCCATGACCGCCACGTCCGGATGGCAGGGGCCGACGGCGGCTTCCTCACCGAAGGGGTCCGCGGCCTGACCGGCCTGCGGCGGGACCCCGGCGAGGACGTCCGCCGGGCGCAGGTGGAGGGCAGGCCCACCCCGCCGCCCGCGACATGGAACCCGGAGGTGTCGGACCGGCTGCATTTGATCCCGGCGTGGAACGACTTTACGCTCAGCCAGCTCAGCGCCGACGGCTTCGAGCTGCGCAAGCGCACTGCGACCGGCCACGCCTGGGTGGACATCGCCGGCGGAACAAGGTCGGCCGGTTTCTGCTCGCTGAGCGACTCCCGGGGCGGTTTCGGTGTGGGCATCAAGGACTTCTGGCAGTCGCACCCCGGCCAGCTGGACATCCGGAACGCCACCACTGATGAAGCCACGCTGACCGCGTGGCTGTACTCCCCCGAGGCCCGGCCGATGGACCTGCGCTTTTACCACGACGGCCTGGGCCAGGACACCTTCGAGGAACAGCTCGAGGGGCTCGAAATCACGTACGAGGACTACGAGCCGGGATTCGGCAATCCCACGGGAATTGCCCGGACGCATGAGTTGACCCTGTTTGCGTACGAGGGCACGCCGTCAACGGACAGCCTGGCGGCCGATGCCCTGGCCGCCTCCACCCCGGCCCTGCTCCAGGCCACTCCGGAGTACTTGCACTCCGCGGGCGTCTTCGGCGACTGGGCTCCGGTGGACCGCAGCACTCCTGCCCGCGCGGAGCTTGAGGCCCACCTGGACTTCCTCTTCGATTTCTACGCCGGCCAGGTGGAGCAGCGCCGCTGGTACGGGTTCTGGAACTACGGCGATGTGATGCACACCTACGACTTTGACCGGCACGTATGGCGGTATGACGTGGGCGGCTACGCGTGGGACAACTCCGAGCTCTCCCCCGACCTCTGGCTCTGGTACTCCTACCTGCGCTCCGGCCGGGCGGACATTTTCCGGTTCGCCGAGGCCATGACCCGGCACACCGGGGAGGTGGACGTCTACCACCTGGGGCAGTGGCGCGGCCTCGGCTCCCGGCACAACGTCCAGCACTGGGGCTGCAGCGCCAAGCAGCTCCGCATCAGCACGCCTGCCTACCGCCGCTTCTACTACTACCTGACCGCGGACGAACGCACCGGGGACCTGCTCACCGAACTGGTGGACAGCGACCGGAACTTCCTGGGCCTGGATCCCGTGCGCAAGGTCCGGCCCGACGCCGACAGCTACCGGCCGGACCGCGGCGCCCTGGGGGTGGGGCTCGGCACGGACTGGGGCTCGCTCGCCGCCACCTGGCTTACGGACTGGGAACGCACGGGCAACCCCCGTTCCCGGGACCGCCTCCTGGGCACCATGGCGGACATCGGCGCCCTCAAGTACGGCTTCCTCACCGGCGAGGCGCTGTATGACCTGGACAAGGGCCGGTTCGACACCGGCCGCGAGCTGATCCAGGTCTCCCACCTCAGTGCCGTGTTCGGCCTGGTGGAGATCTGCAGCGAACTGGTGGACCTGGTCCCCGATCCGGACTTCGAGCGGGCGTGGCTGCAGTACTGCCGGCTCTTCCTGGCCACGAAGGAGGAACAGGTGGAAGCCGTGGGCCAGCCGCTTGAGGGCATCTACCTTACCCAGGCGCACAGTCGGCTGACCGCCTATGCTGCAGCCCGGCTGAACGACCCCGAGCTCGCTGCGCGGGCCTGGGCGAGCTTTGCCGAAGGAGGCGAACACCTCAACCATGGGTCGGCGTTCACGCTTCGGAAGATCGAGCCGCCGCATGTGCTTGTGCCCGTGGACGAGGCACCCACAGTCTCCACCAACGATGCCTCCCAGTTCGGCCTGGCGGTGATCCAGAACCTTTCGCTGATCGGCAGGCACCTCCCCGGCTGACCCCCCGCCCCCACGCACAACCGCCCCACCACCCATCCCAACTAGGTAGCGGGGGCGGTGGGGGTGTTTGGGCGCAAAGAAAAAAGGGGGGGACGCCGG
>NZ_JBNZGA010000003.1:146169-225644 GCF_050573415.1 Paenarthrobacter sp. NEAU-H11
CCCACCCACCTTGTTAGCCCAATGTTTGTTTTTTAACAAAAAAACCCACACTGGCCGCTACCTAGTTGGGGGTCTGGGAGGGGTGGTGGGGAGCCTGCAGGCGGAGCAGACTTATAGCTACTGATGACCTCAGTTACTTCATGGAATTCGGTTCAGTCGAAGGAGACGTGATGAGCACGAAAGTGGAGAAACGGATTGTGGTCGATGTACCGGTCAGCACCGCCTACAACCAGTGGACCCAGTTCGAGGAGTTTCCCCGCTTCATGGGTGGCGTGGACAGCGTGACCCGCCTCGGCAATGACCGACTCAAGTGGGTGGCCCACATCGGCGGGGTACGGCGGCACTGGGAAGCCAAGATCCTTGAGCAACTTCCCGGCCGGCGGGTGGCCTGGGCTGCGACTGAAGGCGTCACCAACTCCGGCGCCGTCGATTTCAGGGACGCCGGCAATAACCGGACCGAGCTCAGGCTGACCCTGGAGTACAAGCCGGCCGGGGTAGTGGAAAGGGTGGGTAGCCTGCTGCATGTGGTGGGCCGCCAGGCGGAACACGACCTGAAGGATTTCAAGGAATACATCGAACACCGGGACCGTGCCGCCCAGACCGGAACCACCGCGCCGGCCGGAACGACCACGCAGGCCGATGCCAAGGCGGCGGCCGAGCAGCCGCCCTACAACCGCTTCGCCCACCCGTTCGACCAGACCGGCGGCCTGGTGGACCTTGAGGGCGAGTCGGATGAGACGGCCGAGGGTGAAAGCCACAGTTCCGCTGAACGCCGGGCCCGCCGCAGCGGGGGTAACCTCCCGCCGATCGATGGGAGCATGGGCCAGCACTGAACCCGTCCCTTCCCAACTAAGTAGCGCCAAGTGTCGTTTTGGAGCCTCAAAACGACACTTAGCGCTACCTAGTTGGGGGAGTTGCTCTGGAAACCGGGCCACCCAAAAGGTATGTTGGTAAGCATGCTGATGATTTTTACCGACTTGTCAGCTTCCGGTGACACAGCGAAGGAGACGTTATGAGCACGAAGGTGGAAAAACGCATTCTGGTGAACGTACCGGTAAGCACTGCTTACAACCAGTGGACCCAGTTCGAGGAGTTCCCGCACTTCATGGGCGGCGTCAAGAGCGTGAAGCAGCTCAGTGACGACCGGCTCGAGTGGGTGGCCGAGATCGCCGGCATCCGCCGGCAGTGGGAAGCCAGGATCCTGGAGCAGGTCCCGGACCGCAAGGTGGCCTGGGCAGCTACCGACGGTGCCACGAACGCCGGGGCAGTCGAGTTCGAGGACGTCGGCGGCGGCCAGACCTCCCTGCAGCTGACGCTCGAATATGAGCCCGAAGGAATCATCGAAAAGGTGGGCGACAAGCTCAACGTTGTGGACCGCCAGGCCGAGGCGGACCTCAAGCGGTTCAAGGAATTCATCGAGGATGAGGGCTACGCCAGCGGAGCCTGGCGCGGCCGTGTGAGCTCCGGGGCGCCAGTCGGCACGCCCGGCGTGGAAGACGCCGCGGGATCGCTGGGCGATTCCGGCAAGGCCGGAGTGTCCGGCAAGGTGGCCGCGGGCGTGGGCGTCGCAGCGGCAGCGGGCGCAGCAGCCGCAATGGCCGGTTCAAAGAAGGACACGGCCGAGGGTGCGGACGTAACGGTCACCCCGGTGGACTCCGGGGAGCCTGTCACGGTCACGCCGATTCCAACGGACACAACAACCACGGAGGCGCCAACCGCTGCCGGCACGGTTTCGGGCACGACGGCGGCCGCAGGCTCCACCGGTTCGGTCGCCGACCTGGGCGATGACAGGATCGGCCACGCCTTCGACCAGACCAACGGCCTCGTGGACACCACCGGGGAGTCGGACGAGACGGTTGAGGGCGAGAACCTGAGCGCGGGCGAACGGCGCGGGGATGAGCGCCGGCCCGACGGCGGCCTGCCGCCCGTTGGCGGCAACCTCGGCCAGCACTAACACGGTGTAGCCGCAGCGCAACAGTGAGCGCCGCCCGCCTCCTTCCGGAGGCGGGCGGCGTTTTGCCCTGCCGGTGCCGGGTACTACTTCTCCGTGCCCGCGTACATCACGGCGGGCGCTGCCGGAGCCTCCATACCCTCGCCGATGAAGAAGCTCGGGTGCGGCGGCTGGTTGTAGCCGACCGTCTCGCGGGCCACCCCGGTCCGGTACATCGGATCGTGCATCAGGGTGCGGAGCCGGACCCCGGTGGGCGAGGTGGTGGTGTAGATCCGCAGCTCAGTGCTGTCCGACGACGGGAAGGCCAGTTCCTCGCGCCAGTCACCCAGGAGGTCCGCCTGGAGCGACGGGTTGCCCTTCGTGTGGTTGTTGGTCCGGGCGCCGGTGGCCGTGAGCAGCCTGTCGCTGGACCCGGCCTCCCAGTTCCACTTCGAAATGGTGGGCACGCCCATGCCGGCAGTGGCGTCGAAGTCGTGGTCCACGATCTCGCGGAGGAGGTCCCCGTCCCACCAGGCCATGAAGTTGGCTGCCGGGATCTTCTCGGCGATCAGTTCGCCCTTCGCTGACATGAGCTGGCCGCGCGGCGAGTTCCAGGACGCATCGCCGCCAACGGCCCAGCTTTCCGAGCCGGGGAACCGGGGGTCGATGTCGCCGGTGGCGCCGCGGCCGGTGTCCTTGACGGCGGGAATGCTCCAGAGCACTTCACCGGTGCCCGCGTCGCGGAAGGTGGCGCCGCGGTTACCGCTGGCTGACATGCTCTCGTGCACGGCGAACGTTTCCAACCCCGGCCGCGAGGGGTCAAGGTCCCCCGTGTGGATGGCGTCGCCATGGCCCAGTCTGGAGTTGTAAAGGGGCGTGCCGTCGTCGTCAATGGTCATGGAGCCGAAGACGAATTCGTCCTTGCCATCCTGGTCCACGTCAGCCACGGAGAGGTTGTGGTTACCCTGGCCCCCGTACTGGGCTCCGGCAATGTCCGAGTCGAAGGTCCAGCGCTTGACCAGCTTGCCGTCCACGAGGTCGTAGGTGACCAGGACCGTGCGCGTGTAGTAGCCGCGGCTGAACATCAGGGACGGCTTTTCGCCGTCGAGGTAGGCGACGCCGGCCAGGAAGCGGTCCACGCGGTTGCCGTAGCCGTCGCCCCAGGCGGAGACGCTGCCGCGCGGCGGATCGTAGGCAACGGTGTCCATGATGGTGCCGGTGGCGCCGTTGAACACGGTGAGGAATTCCGGCCCGGACAGGACATAGCCGGCGCTGTTCCGGTGGTCCGCTGCGGGGTCCCCGATCACGGTTCCGGCCGCGTCCGTGGTGCCGTCCGCAGTCTTGAAGGCCACTTCGCCTTTGCCGTCGCCGTCGAAGTCGTAGGCCAGCATCTGGGTGTAGTGGGCGCCGGCACGGATGTTGCGTCCCAGGTCGATGCGCCACATCCTGGTGCCGTCCATCTTGTAGGCGTCCACGTACACATTCCCGGTGAAGCCGGACTTGGAGTTGTCCTGGGCGTTGGACGGGTTCCAGAGCTGGATGATTTCGTAGGTGCCGTCGCCGTCCAGGTCCGCCACACTCGAGTCATTGGCGGAGTAGGTGTACGGCTTGCCGTCCTTGCTGACGCCGTCGGCGGGCTTGTCCAGCTTGATGGCCAGGTAGTTTTCGGCCAGCGGCGTGACTTCGGCGCTGAGCTTGTCCTGCCCGCTGCCGTTGCCCACCGTCATGATGACGTACCTGGAAGCCGCCGTGCCGGCCGGATCAACATAGGTGGTGGTGTTGCGGATGGGCTCGTCGGTGAGCTGGACGCCGTCGCGGATCACATGGAAGCCCACACTGTCCTGGTCCAGGCCAAGCATGCGCCAGCCCAGCGTGACGCCCTGGTCCGTGAGCACGGCGACGGGCGCCCGGTCCAGGTTCTCCACCTGGCGCTTCAGTTCAGTCTTGCCGGACTGACCGGGTGCGGTATTGGGGTTGGCCTGCGCCAGCGGCACGCCGGTGAGCGCCAGGGCGGCGGCCGTGAGCGATGCCGCCGCGGCTTGGGGGGCCGCTTTCCAGGCGCGGCCCGCACGGGTTGAAGGGGAACGTTTCGAGGGATAAGCCAAAAGTACATCTCCTTTGATGCGGCGGCAGCTGAGTCTGCCGCACGACAGTTTGGAACGTTTCATTGCAGGCCAAAATCCACCATTCACGAAGGGAGGGCGAGGTTTGTGAGCTGGTAGAAAGCGTTTTCTGCCCTTAACTTCTATCAGCGCTTTACAAGCCCGGTCAAGGCCTCGACGGGAGCAAATGGGAGATATTGTTCCGTTGAGTTCAGTTCGCGCCGGCCTCGCCGCGCGGCCGGCCCGCTGCCGCCTGCAGGAGCGGCAGCGTCCTGGCGGGCATGACCTCCACCAGGGACATGGCCGTGCTTGTGCGTACGACGCCGGCAATCGCCAGCATGCTGCGGGTGACCCTATGGAGGTCGGCCGGGTCCTTCGCGGCAACTTTCGCGAGCAGGTCGGCATCGCCGGTGGTGGCGTGCATCTCGATGATTTCCGGGATGGTGCGCAGTGCCGCCATGGCCTCATCGCTGGCGGACTGGCTGATGGAGATCGAGATGAAGGCGATCAGCGGCAGCCCGAGGGCGCCGGTGCGGACGCGCTGGCTGAACGGGGCCAGGCTGCCGTCGTTGACCAGGCGCCGGAGCCGCGCGTGCACGGTGTTGCGGGCCACGCCCAACGTCCGCGACAGGGACAGGACCGTCGCCTGCGGGTCTGCGTCCATGGCCAGGAGGATTTCGGCGTCCAAGGCATCGATGAGGTGCATGGTGAGCATTTTGTCATATTGCCCCTCCTTCAGCGCCCGTTTCTGTCCTGCCTGGTTAGCCTGTGTTGCGCAAATGCCCCGCGCTGCCCCACGATGCCTTCATGGCCACCATCCTTCCCCAGGCACCGGCACCAGAGGTGCGTTCCGCCGTCGCAAACCTCCCCGCGTACGTTGCCGGGAGGAGTGCAGAAACGGCCCTGACTGCCGCCCTCGCTTCGAACGAGAGCCACTTCGATCCCCTGCCCTCGGTCGTCGAGGTGATCTCTGCCGAGGCGGGCAGGATCCACCGGTACCCCAGCATGGGCGCCGTGGACGTCCGTGACGCGATCGCGCGCCACCTCTCCGTGTCCGCGGATGAGGTTGCTGCCGGGCCGGGAAGTTCCGGGGTGCTGCAGCAGATCATTTCCGCGCTATGTGGCCACGGCGACGAGGTGGTTTTCGCGTGGCGTTCCTTTGAGGCCTACCCCATCCTGGTGACGGTGGCCGGCGCCGTGCCTGTCCCCGTCCCACTCCGCGACGACGAGCACCACGACCTTCCCGCCATGGCCGCTGCCGTCACCGCGCGGACGCGTCTGGTCATCCTCTGTTCCCCCAACAACCCCACCGGCGTGTCCATCCCGGCGGACGCGCTGGAGGAATTCCTCGGAGCCGTGCCGCCGCACGTCCTGGTGGTGCTGGACGAGGCCTACATCGAATTCCAACGGGGCCCCGGCTTGGATTCCCTGGAACTCTACCGCCGGCACCCGAACCTGTGTGTCCTGCGGACCTTCTCGAAAGCCTACGGACTGGCCGGGCTGCGGATTGGCTACGCCATCGCCCGCCCGGCCGTGGCTGAGGGGCTGCGGCGCACCGCCATTCCATTCGGCGTCAACCGCATGGCGCAGGCCGCCGCGGTGGCGTCGCTGGAGGCGCAGGTTGAGATCCGGGAAAGGACCGATGCGGTGGCGGAGGAGCGCACCCGGGTTGTTTCCTCCTTGCGCCAGTCCGGCTGGACTGTCCCGGACAGCCAGGCCAATTTCTACTGGCTGCGGGCATCTGACGGGCTGCGGGAACAGATCCTTGCAGCGCTTTCCGACGCCGACATCCTTGCGCGGGGATACGCGGGCGACGGCGTCCGGGTCACCTTGGCGGACAGGGAAACGAACAACCGGGTGCTCGCCGTGCTCGCGGACCGCGGGCGGTTTGCCGTCCAGTGAGCACGCCAACCGCGACACCCGAAACCACCACCGCCCCAACCACACCGGACGCGGGGACGGCGGCACCCAGCCCCGTGCCGCCGTCGGCCGTCCGCCATTCCGCCGTCGAAGATGTCCTGGGCATCCTCACGGGTGCCTTCGCCGCCTCGCTGGGACTGTTCCTGCTCAAGTCCAGCGAGGCCGTCACGGGCGGCACGGCGGGCCTGGCCCTGCTGCTCAGCTACTCCCTCCCGGCTTCTTTCGGCGTCATCTTCATGGCGGTGAACGCGCCGTTCTTTGCCCTGGCGGTCTGGAAGAAGGGCTGGAACTTTGCCCTCCGGACCGGGGCCGCCATTGGGCTGGTCTCGGCCATGTCCGGCCTGCACCCGCGGGCCCTCGGTGCCCTGCACATCGACCCGGTGTACGGGGTGCTGGGCGGCAATCTGCTCGCCGGCGTCGGCCTGCTGATCCTGTTCCGGCACCAGTCCAGCCTGGGCGGCTTCAGCATCCTGGCCCTGCTGCTGCAGGAGAAGCTGAAGTGGCGCGCCGGGTACGTCCAAATGGTGCTGGACGTGGCAATCGTCCTGGCCGCGCTGGCCGTGGTGGCTCCCCTGATGGTGCTGCTCTCCGCCGCCGGAGCCGTCCTCCTGAACTTCATCCTCGCCCTGAACCACCGCCCGGGACGCTACCTGGGAAAGTGACCGCCGGTCCGCCGATTTATTCCCGGACCAGCCCTGAAATATCTTCGCGCAAGCCGCTGTTGCCCGGGACATGACAACAATCGGAATCATCGGTGCAGGACTTATTGGAAGCCAGATTGCCCGGAAGGCGGTGGAGCTGGGCTACGACGTAGTCATCAGCAACTCCCGCGGCCCTGAAACGCTGGCCGGACTGGTGGCGGAACTCGGCCCGAACGCCCGGGCCGCAACGCCTGCGGAGGCGGCGGCCGGCGATTTCGCCGTCGTCGCCGTTCCGCTGAAGAACTACAGGGACGTCCCGGCTGAACCGCTGGCCGGCAAGATCGTGATCGACGCCAACAACTACTACTGGGAACGGGACGGACGCATCCCGGCCCTGGACAACGGCGAGGCCACCACGTCCGGGCTGCTCCAGGAACACCTGCGCGACTCGAAGGTGGCCAAGGGCTTCAACCACATTATGGCCGCCGAGATCACCACGGACGGGAAGCCTTCCGCAGCCGGGGACCGGCGCGCCCTGGCAACGGCCAGCGACCATCCGGAGGCCGCCGAACTGGTCACCCGCCTTTATGACGAGTTCGGCTTCGATACCGTGAACATCGGCCTCCTGGAGGACAGCTGGCGCGTGGAGCGGGACCGCCCCGCGTACGTTGTCCGGCAGGACGCCGCCGAGCTGAAGGAAAACCTGGGCAAGGCGACCCGGACCCCCTGACGGCACGCAAGACCCGCAAACTGGCTGGCAGCAAACGTCGCGAAATCGTGTTTTGGCGACGCTAACTGCCAGCCAGTCGGGAAGCTAGTCCCGCGCGGGGACGAGGACTACCTCGAACTCGGTTGCGGGCTGGCCGAACTTCGCGTTCACGGCTGCGAGGGTGTTGCCGAACTTGGCAATCGTGGTGGGGACGTTGAAGGCGGGGCTGGTGATGACGTCCCCTACAACCCCGGACGAAAGGTCACTGGCGAGCTTGATCCTGCTGATCCGGTTCTTCTGGTTCTGGACTGCCCACAGCTGGCGGCCTTGGACCAGGATGCCGTCCACGTTGGGCACATCAAAGCCCCCAATCCGGGCTGTAGCGGCGGTCCCTGAATCCACGCCGTCAGGGTCCACGGTGAACAGCGCCCCAAATGCCGAGTGCGCCAGGATCAGGGTCTTGCCGCCGTTGACGGCGGCGATGCCGTTGGGTCCGAAGCCGGTCCAAGGGTCCGCCGCAGGTCCCGTCAAGGTGACCGTTTCCACCTCCCCCAGCCCGCCGTCCTTGTCCACCGGCAGGAAGTACAGCTCCGCCGCGAACGAGTTGGTGAACCATGCGCCGTCCTTGGTCAGGGTGACGTCGTTGATGAACGCGTCCTGCCCGGCAGCCAGGTGGACCACGCCGACCGTGTCGCCTGTGTCCGTGCTGTAAACGTAGGCGTCACCGGTACCGCCGCCGGCAACAAAGAGGAGGTCGTGCGTGACGTCCGCCTTCATGCCGATTGCCGCCCTGCCGTCCGGCGCGTCGATAAACAGTCCGGCAGTGTCGTCGCGGATGTCGCCGCGGTAGATGTCTCCGTTGAGGCGGTCACCGGCATAGAAGGTGGTGCCCTCACCGGCTGCTATGCCTTCGGTGCCTGTCGCCCCCTCCAACACAATTACGCCGTCCCCGGAGGGCGGTGAGGCAGTTGCCGGTACTGCGGCGGGAACGATCAGGGCTACCAATGCAAAAACTCCGACGGCGGCACGGCGTTGTACGGTTCGGCGCATGATGCTTCCTTGGTTTTGGGCTCTTGCGCGGGGCCGATCTGCGGCAGCTCCGCACGATGGTGTTGCCAGTCTAGGCACCTGCAGGGAACCCGCCAAGACATCGGGGCCCCCGTTCTGCTTACAATCGAAACCTCAATCAACTACTGAGGGACCGATGAAGAAACTCGCCACAGCCCTGATCGCCGCCGGCCTCGTTGTCTCCGCAACGGCCTGCACCGCCTCGAACCAGCTCACCACCGCGGAAACCTGCGAGCGGATCCAGTCCGTTGTGTCGAACCCGGCCAACAACGCCGGCAAGACCGGCATGAACCGCCTGGCCAACCAGATCCGTCCGATCCACGCCGTCGCCTCGGACGACCTCAAGGGTGCCCTTGCATCCATCCTCGCGTACACGGATGAGCAGGCCAAGGAAACGCCGGACGAGGCAAAGCTTGGCGAGCTCCAGTCCGGCTACGAGGAAGCCGGCGCCACCTACAGCCAGTTCTGCAGCTGATTCCCGGCCGATTCCGGATGGCTTGCCGCGCGCTTTCCGCCGGGTCCGGTCACGTGAGGGTGGCCGGATCCGTGTTGGCGCCGCACAGGATGACCGCCACGCGTTCGCCCACGCCCGGGAGGTAGGCGCCGGACGTCAGCGCGGCATAAGCGGCAGCGGCGCCGTGTTCCACGATGATCCGGTAGTCCTCCCACAGCTTTTGGCGGGCTTCGATGATGTCGGCGTCGGACACCAGGACGCTTTCGACGCCGGCGCGGACCGCCACGGAGAAGCCGATGTCGCCGATGCGGCGGGCACCGAGGGAATCCGCCGCCACGCCTGATACCGGGACGTCAACAGGCGCTCCGGCGGCCAACGCTGAGTGCAGCGTCGGTGCCGTCTCCGGCTCCACCGCCACCACTTTGGCCCGGCCCTCGACTGCCGCCGCGATTCCCGCCATCAGGCCGCCGCCGCCCACGGCAACCAGGACGGTATCCAGCCCGCCCACCTGGTCCAGGAGCTCGAGCCCTACCGTTCCGGCTCCGGCGGCTATTTCGGGCTGGTCATAGGCGTGGCAGTAAACCGCCCCGGTTTCCCTGGCGTGCTTGACGGCCGCCTGGTACGCCTCCGCGTACTCCGCCCCGCCCTGCACCACTGCCGCGCCGATGGCCTTGAGTTTGCGGACCTTCACTGCGGGCGCGGCGGCGGGGACGAACACGGCAGCGGGGACGCCCAGCTGTGCGGCTGCGTAGGCGTTGGCCAGTCCGGCGTTGCCGCCGGAGGCCACCACGATGCCGACATCCGGCTTAAGCTCGCCGCGTTCCCTGGCAGCCAAGACCCTGTTGAGGGCGCCACGGGCCTTGAACGTTCCGGTGTGCTGCATATATTCGCATTTGAACCACACCGGGCCGGGGAAGACTTTAGGGTCGCTTTCGAGGACAGGCGTTATGCGGGTGAGGCCGGAGATCCTTCGTGCTGCCTGTTCCACGTCGGCACGGGTAATCATTGCTGCGCTTAGACCTCGTCGTCCCAGGTTCCCGGCTCCTGCAGGGCATCCTCGGGCTTGTGTTCCCGGGGCGGTTCGCCGCTGCCCGTGTAGGACGCCGGCACGGTTCCTGCAGCATGTGCCTGCTGCTCTTCCCGGATGTTGCCGGCACCGGGCAGTTCCGGGTGCTGGCCGCCCTGCGGGGCCTGCTTGGCTGCGCTGGCTTCCCCGGCTTCGTCCGGATCTCCCGGGCCCCGAAGGTCTGCGGTGTTCTGCGGCTCGTCGTTGCTAGCAGTCATGGTTCTGCCTTTCGCTTGGGAACTGCGGTGTTTGGCGGGGATATACCCGTACCGCTCTCCACCCTACGGGCTGGCCTCTTCGGGCCGCCGGAAGCTGTGAGATGGCGCCCATAACCTGTGAATTGCGACTCCGCCGGGACTTCCGGAGCGTACCCTGCGTTAACACGATGGCGAAAGGAGGCCACATGATCATTGTCCTGACCGGGATTGACGGTTCGGGAAAGTCCACGGCCGCCCAAGCCCTGGTGTCAGCCGTTGCGGCTGAAGGCGGCCGCGTACTGCTGCTCAACAACCACGCAGGCCGGCGCAGCATGTCCGTCCTGGCCGCGAAGCTTGGGATCCGCCCGCCCAGCCGTGTGGCGGACGCCGTGGAAACCACGTTCAGGGTGTGGAACGTGTTGGTGAACCACCTGCGTGCCAGCCGCTTTGACGGCCTGGTGGTGATGGACCGGCACCTGTATTGCCAGCTGGCCCTCCGGGAAACGAAAGGACTGGGACGCGGCCGCCTACTCCCCTGGCTGCTGGATAAGCTTCCCGCTCCCGAGGCTGTCGTGCATCTTGAGGTGGACCCGCTCCTGGCGCACCACCGTATCGTCTCCCGCGGTACCGACTCCGAGACGCTGGACGACCTGGTTGCCTTCGACCGCGGGTACCGCCAGCTGCCGGAATTCACCGGCTTCCTGAAGGTTGACGCGTCGGTGCCCGCCCCGGAGCTGGCGCAGCGCCTGGCGGGCGTCATCCGCCAACTGACGCCCTCGACGGCGGCAGCCCAGCCGGCGCTCCACGGTGACTAGCGCTCCACGGTGACTGGCGCCGCACGGACAAAGGGCGGGCGGACCCACAGTCCGCCCGCCCTCCCCAAAAGGCAGCCCTGGCGCGACAACGCCTTAGCGCGATGAAGTCGGCGACGCCGAGGACGTCGCGCTGCCCGTCGACTCGCTCTTCGTTGCCGTAGGTGAGGCCGAACCGCCCGGCGAGGACGTACTGGTGGAACGGGACGTGCTGGTGGACGTCGGGCTGGAAGTCCCGCTGCCGCCGTCGGCCTTCTTCAGCACCTGGTTGATGAGGTCCTCCAGCTCCTTCCGGTCCGGGTCGCCGAGGTTGGCGCCGCTCTTGGTGGCAACCACCAGCAGCCGCCCCTGGGCAGCGGAGACCTGCATCAGCTTCTGCTGGTTTTCGCCGCTGCGGGTGCTCATCGTGGCGAAGGTCTTCTCGGCGTCAGTCTCTGCCTTCACCTCCTCGCTGGTGACCTCGTACTTTTGTCCCAGCGCCTCTACGGAGAACTTGGCACACTTGTCCATCTTGCCGCTGATGTCACTGAGCACCTTCACGGCGTCCGGCCCCTCGCTGCCTGACTGGGCGGACAGGCTGCGGGGCTGGTCCCCCTCAGAAAGCGCCACGGCCACGTCGCCGCTTTCCACCTTGTCCAGCAGCCCGGCCGTGGCGATGTCCTTGCAGTCTGCAGGATCCACGTTTGCGGTGCTCAGGAGCAGGCTGGCGATGTTTCCGCCCTGGTCCACCTGTTCCTTGGAATACAGCTTCAGCTCATTGCCGTCGTCATCAGTCAAGCCGGAGATCAGGTCGCGGAGCTCATCCTCGCTGTAAACCTTCGCCTCAGCCGTAGCGGACGCCGAAGCCGTCTCCGAAGCCGATGGGCTGGCAGCACCACCACCGCCGCCGCCCGTACAACCGGCCAACGCAATCATCGCTGCTGTCAACACTCCAAGCGCAGGTACTTTTCGCATCAGGTACAACCCCTTACAAGAAATAGAAAGCATGCTTAGTGTTCCTAGCCTAAGGGATTCAAACCTCCGCGGGAAATATCCGGCACAAGTCCGGCGGGTCGCCGGGCCAAAGGATCCGCCGGCCAGGCGTCCATATGGAATAATCCGTTTCAGTGGTCCTTACCGGACCGCTCCACGGATCGGAGGGGGCACACGTGCCAGCCACAGCACCACCAGCGGGCAGCGCTGCGCCAGCCGGCCCGGGCATCAACAACTCCCAGGTCCCCAAGCATGAGCAGCTGCGCCTGATCATCCTGAAGCTGGCCAAGGACGAACTGGAACCGGGCGCCCGCCTGCCCAGCGAGCGTACCCTCATGGACACCTACGGCGTCAGCAGGATTACCGTCCGGGCCGCCATCGGCCGCCTGGTCAACGAAGGGCACCTGGTCCGGGTCCCGGCGAAGGGCACCTATGTGGCGGACTCTCCCGTGCAGTCCACCCTGCACCTGGCCTCCTTCACACAGGAGATGGAAGCCATGGGCCACGTTCCCAGCACCGTCGTGCTTGTGGCCGAGGCCGCCGCAGCCCCGGATGACACCGCGGAAGCGCTGAGCCTGGAGCCAGGGTCGGAAGCGATCCACCTCCGGCGCCTCCGGTTGGCGGATGGCCGGCCAGTAAGCGTTGATGACGCCTGGTACAACCCGGAGCACGCGGCGGGGCTGCTGGATATCGACCTGACGGGGTCCGTCTACAAGGCGCTGGCAGCGCAGTTCGGCCACCAAATCGACAGGGCACGGCAAAGCGTGCGGTCCGAGGGCGCGCCGGCGGACGTCGGGGCGCTCCTCGGCACGGGAACCGGGGCGCCGGTACTGGCATTCGACCGCGTCTCGTATTCAGGCCACTTGGCTATTGAGCATTCGCGGTCCTGGTACCGTTCCGACCGCTACTCCCTCACCATGGAAGTTCGGCTCTAGCCGCCGTCCGGCCCGGGCCAATAGACACTTCGGGCGCTGTTAGTCCATCCGGAACAGGCCGGAACCGGCGGCCACCCCGCCGGACACGACGAGGGTTGCGGTGTCCGGCTTGGAGTCAAGCACGACGACGGGACTCACCAGCGAATACCCCGCAGCAAGGGCGGCGGCGGGGTCCACATGCATGACAGGGTCACCGGCGCCGACGGTGTCCCCCTGGGCTATGAGCAGCTTGAAGCCTTCGCCCTTGAGCTTGACGGTATCGATGCCCACGTGGGTCAGCACGCCGCGCCCTGACGACTCAACCACCACAAAGGCGTGGGGCAGGAGCTTTACCACCTTCCCCGACACCGGGGACACGACGTCGAACGCTTCCCCGGCCGGCGGCTCGACCGCCGCACCCGCGCCCACCATCTGGCCCGCGAAGACCGGATCCGGAACCTCGGCCAGGGGAACAACCGTGCCGCCAATGGGCGCGTGGACAACAAGCGACGGCATCAGAGCAGGTCCTCGATGTCTTCGGCAAGCATGTCGGCCTCGGGTCCCACAATGACCTGGACGGCCGTGCCGGCGGTCAGCACCCCGTGCGCTCCGGCAGCCTTCAAGGATGCCTCATTGACCAGGGAGGAATCCTTGACTTCCGTGCGGAGGCGCGTGATGCACGCCTCGACCTCCACGATGTTGCCGGCTCCGCCCAGGCCTTCAATGATTTGTTGTGCTTTGGACATGGCTGCCCTTTCTGACGGTGCCCACGGGGGCACTTCTTCAGCACCGGGCCGGCGGCCCAGGTGCGACCAGTCACGGCTTGTCCCGCCGGACATTTGGATAACCGCGGGGTTTTCCTCATGCCTTGACAGGGTCCGTGGGATGAATCACACTGAACTGGTCATAACCAGACAGTACCGGCTGTGACCCCCACTCCACAAGCCCCCATCCGAACCCGCAGAGGTGCAATCATGCCAACATCCGAGACCGCCGCACTGGCTCCAGAGAAAAAGCCGAACAGGGCTTTTGCCACCCTTCAGCGGCTGGGCCGCTGCCTGATGCTGCCCATCGCCGTCCTCCCCGCCGCCGGCCTCCTCCTGCGCATCGGCCAGGCCGACCTGCTCGGCGCCATTCCCGGATTCGAAGGCGGCGCCGCCGTCATTTCGGCCGCCGGCAACGCCGTCTTCACGTGGCTGCCGCTCATCTTCGCTGTGGGCATCGCCATCGGCTGGGCCAAGAAGGCGGACGGATCCACCGCGCTGGCAGCAGTGGTGGGCTACATGGTGATCGACGGCGTCTTCAAGGCAATGTCGCCGCTGGTCCTGGCCGGCCAGGTTGATCCTTCCGGCAAGCAATCGGTGATCAACTACGGTGTGCTGGCCGGCATTGTGGTGGGCCTGTTTTCCGCCACCTTGTGGCAGCGGTTCTACCGCACCAAACTGCCCGACTTCCTGGGCTTCTTCAGCGGCCGCCGCCTGGTGCCCATCCTGACATCCGTCGCCAGCCTGGTTGCCGGCGTCTGCCTCGCGCTGGTGTACCCCATCTTCAACTCCGGCCTGTCAGCGGCAGGGCAGGCTGTCGCCGGAAACCCCGAGCTCGGCGGCGGCATCTATGGCTTCGCCAACCGCATGCTCCTCCCGGCAGGCCTGCACCACATCCTCAACTCCGGGCTTTGGTTCCTTATTGGCGACTACACCGACGCCTCCGGTCAGCTGGTCCGCGGCGACCTGAACCGCTTCTTCGCGGGCGACCCCGCCGCCGGCGCCTTCATGGCCGGGTTCTTCCCCATCATGATGTTCGGCCTGCCGGCAGCCGCCCTGGCCATCTGGCGCCACGCAAAGCCCAGCCAGAAGAAGGTGGTGGGCGGCATCATGCTCTCCACAGCCCTGACCGCGTTCTTCACCGGCATCACCGAACCGCTTGAGTACTCCTTCATGTTCGTCGCCTTCCCGCTCTACATCGTGCACGCGGCCCTGACCGGCACGTCCATGGCCTTGGTGAATGCGCTGGACATCCACCATGGCTTCACCTTCTCGGCAGGCCTGATCGACTTCGTCCTCAACTTCGGCAAGGCGCAAAACGGGTGGCTGCTTATCCCCATCGGCCTGGGCTACGCGGCGATCTACTATTTCCTCTTCTCCTTCGTGATCAAACGCTGGAACCTCCGCACCCCGGGCCGCGAGGACGACGAGATCACCATAGAAACCGACGCCGCCAAGTAGGCCGGCATCCTGTCCTTGGCACCAGCAACCGAAAGCACCCTAACCGCATGGAAATCGTTATCCTCCGCACCCCCGCCGACGTGGCCCGCACGGCCGCGGACGCCATCGAGCAGCAGGTCCTCAGCGGCCCGTCAGTGCTCGGCCTGGCCACCGGGTCAACGCCCCTCGGCACGTACCGCGAGCTCACCCGTCGGCACCGGAACGGCGGGCTGAGCTTTGCCGGGGCGCAAGCCTTCCTCCTTGATGAGTATGTTGGCCTGCCCGGCACGCACCCGCAGTCCTACCACTCGGTGATCCGGCGGGAGTTCGTGGACAGTGTGGACTTCCCGGCAGGGACGGTGCACGGCCTGGATGGCGTGGCGGAGGATCTCGACGCCGAGGCCGCACGGTATGAGGCGGCCATTGCAGCATCGGGTGGAGTGGACATCCAAATCCTGGGCATCGGCTCGGACGGCCATGTGGGCTTCAACGAACCGATGTCCTCGCTGGCCTCCCGGACCAGGATCAAGACCCTCACCCAGCAGACCCGGCAGGACAACGCCCGCTTCTTTACGGATCCCGCGGCGGTTCCGGACCATGTGCTGACCCAGGGCCTGGGCACCATCCTGGAGGCGCGGCACCTGCTGCTTCTTGCGATGGGTGAAGCCAAGGCCGGGGCCGTCGCGGCAGCAGTGGAAGGTCCCGTGGCGGCGCTATGCCCTGCGTCCGCGCTCCAGCTCCATCCGCACGTCACGGTCCTGGTGGACGAGGCTGCTGCGTCCATGCTGGCGCACCGGGCGTACTACCAGGACACCTTTGGGCGGAAGCCCGCCTGGCAGGGTCTCTGAGAATGGCACGGTCCCTGAGCCGGGCGGGACTGCCGCTACTTGAGCTGGCGGTGGAAGACGCCGCGGGGGTGCGGCTCGCAGCGTCTGTGGGCGCCGCGCGGGTTGAGCTCTGCGCCGCACTCGCGGAAACGGACGGCATCACGCCAAGCATCGGCACCGTGACGCAGGCGTGCCTGGTGGGCCTTCCGGTCCATGTGCTCGTCCGGCCGCGGCCCGGCGGCTTCGTGTACACGGCTGAGGAGCTTGACGTACTTGAGCGCGATGTGGCGGCGGTGCTGGACGCCGGTGCCGCGGGCGTCGTCGTAGGAGTGTTGGCGGCCGACGGCGGCCCGGACGTTCCGGCATTTCAGCGCCTTGCCGGGGTGGCCCGCCGCCGCCACCCCGCTGCAGAGATGACCTTCCACCGGGCATTCGATACTGCCCTCGCTGCGGGCCTGGACCCTGCTGATGCATTGGCCCGTCTGGAACGGGCCGGCGCCAACCGGGTCCTCACCAGCGGCGGAAGCCCTGACTGCGCCACCGGGCTGCCCATGCTGGCGCATTTGGTTCAGCTGGGACGGGACCATGCCCCGTCGGTACAGATCATGGCCGGGGGCGGAGTACGGCTGGAACACATGTCCGGGCTGGTCCACAGCGGTGTCCACGCCATCCACACCTCGGCGCGGGGGGTAGACCCCTCCACAGGGTCAAGGGCCCGTGCCGCGGATCCCTCACTTGCTGCCGGGATGGCAGCTGCTCTTCGAAAGGCTGCATGATGGGCAGTGAACTGATTCTTCGCGGCCGCCTCGTCTCCGCAACCATGGACATCGCGGACGGCTTGGTAGCGGTCGACGGCGGACGGGTCACCTATGCCGGGCCGGCGTCGCAATTTCCCGGGCAAGGCTGGCCGGGCGAACCACAGCCCCGCCGCATCCTGCTGCCCGGGCTGGTGGACCTGCACTGCCACGGGGCCCACGGCTCGGACTTCTCCGAAGGTTCGGCGGCGGGTGCCCGTTCAGCAGCCCGCTACCTGCACAGCCGCGGAACCACCACGCTGCTGGCCAGCCTGGTCACCGCTGCCCCTGCTGATCTGCTCCGGAACGTGAAGGTGCTGCGGGCCTTGGCCGAAGAGGGGCTGGTTGCGGGCACGCACCTGGAAGGTCCCTTCCTCTCGGCCGGGCAGTGCGGCGCGCACGATCCTGGGCTGCTGTTGGAACCCGATGCAGCGTTGATGGCCCGGCTGTTGGAGGCGGCGGGCGCTTCCCTGGTTTCCATGACGCTGGCGGCCGAACTGCCGGGCGCCTCCACGCTGGTCGACCTGCTGACGGCGCGTGGAATCATCCCCTCCCTGGGCCACACCGCCGCGGACAGCCAGACGGCCTCCGCATTCCTGGAACGGGCGGCTGAAGGGCTCGCGGTGCCGGCCAATACCACCGGCCGGATCCGGCCCACCGTCACGCACCTCTTCAATGCAATGCCCAGCCTGCACCACCGCTCCCCCGGTCCGGTGTCCGCCAGCCTGGGTGCGGCCCATGCCGGCAACGCCGTCGTGGAACTGATTGCCGACGACGTCCACCTGGCTCCGGAGACGGTCAAAATGGTGTTCGAACTGGTGGGCGCGGCAAACATCGCGCTGGTCACGGACTCCATGGCGGCAACGGGCCTGCACGATGGCCAGTACCGGCTGGGCACCCTTGCGGTGACGGTTGACGGAGGCGTGGCCCGGACGGATGGCAATGGCGCGATCGCCGGTGGTACGGCAACGATGCTCGACGTTCTGCGGTCCACCGTGGCGGCTGGCGTCACCCTGCAGGAAGCAACGACGGCGGCCACCGCAGTTCCTGCGTCCGTCCTGGGATTCTCAGCACAGGCAGGCGACCTCCGCGAAGGCATGCCGGCCGACGTCGTTGTCGTTGACCGGGACCTGCGTCTTGAGGGAGTGCTGCGGCGGGGCGAGTGGGTCACACCGCCGGGGTAGCGCTGTTCGGTTGTCCGGCCGTTGAATGTCAGACCCCACTGCCAAGATGGATTCATGGAAAGCAACCCGGTGGCGGAGGCGGAGGCGGCAGTAGACGCATCTGTGGCTGCTTTTGCGGCGGTGCTTAATGGCAGCGGTACCGCTGTTTCCGGTACGCCTGGTTCCGGTCTTGCTGGCGGGGCTGATGACGATCCGTTGCAGCGGGTTGCTGATGCGGCGTTGGATGTCCTGGGTGGGGTGGCGCGGTCGGAAGCGAAGTTGGCGGCGGTGAAGGCAGTGGCCGCGACGGCCCTTGCCGGGGCGACGAAGGCGATGAATCCTCCGCCCGGGTCCCCTCACGAGGCCACGGCGCAGGACCGGAGCCTGGTGGCGGAGGTCGGGTGTGCGCTGGCCATCGGTGACCGGGCCGCCGGTGCTTTGCTGGCTGAAGCCCATGCCTTGACCGCGTCGCTGCCCCGGACCCTGGCAGCCCTGCAGGGCGGGACGATTTCCTGGGCGCATGCCCGGACCATGGTGGACCAGACCGTCGGCCTTGGCCCGGCCGGGGCGGCGGCCCTGGAGGCCCATTTCCTGGACCCGGACGCCCCGGGGGCGGTCCGCGGGTGCCCGGTGGGGGAGATGCCCGCGTACCGGTTCAGGGCCAAGGCCCGGGGGTGGCGGGAGCGGCACCATCCGGAGAGCCTGGCGAAGCGGCACGCCAAGTCCCTGGCGGATAGACGCGTGGAGTACTGGCCGGATAACGATGCGATGGCCTGGGTGGCCGCCTACCTGCCCGCGGACCAGGCGTCCGCAATCTGGAACCGGCTGACCGCCATTTCCCGGGGACTGCAGGGCCCGGACGAGGCCCGCACCCTGACCCAGCTCAGGGCCGACAATCTCGCCGAGGCGCTCCTGAGCAGCGGGAACATCTCCCCGGTTACCGGACACAGCGAGGCAACCAGTGCCGGGCACGGTGAGGCGGGCAGGTCCTGCGGCGGGGAGGTGGCAGGTCCCGGCCCGTCGTCGTCGATTCGGCCGCAGGTGCTGGTCACCGTGCCAGTGTTCGCCCTGCTCGGCCTGACGGACGAGCCGGCGGTGCTGGACGGGTACGGCCCCATCCCGCCCTCCATGGCCCGGGACCTCGTCGCCGACGGGGCGGATTCGTTCCACCGGGTGCTGGTGGACCCGCGGGACGGCGCGCCGCTGGAAATCGGCCGCACCAGCTACCGGGTGACCAAAGCCATGCGGAACTGGCTCAGGCTGCGGGACGGAAAATGCCCCTTCCCCGGCTGCAGCAACCCCTCCCTCGACAACGAAGCCGACCACCTCCTCGCCTGGCACAACGGCGGCACCACAGGAGTCTCGAACCTCGGACAGCCCTGCCCGAAACACCACAAACTCCGCCACACCAGCGGCTGGAAACCCACCCCCGCCACCACAACCGCACCACCCGGCTGGACCTCACCCACCGGCCGCCACTACACAAGCGAACACCAGGACTGGGAACCACCCCACTGGCCGGACGTGCCGGCGCGGCCAAAACCGAAGGAGCAGCACACCGGGCAAACGCCTGGCCTGCAGCCGTATCCATCCATGACCACTACTTATGGCTGCCCTGCCGGAGACCTCCCTTACGTGGAACCTCCTCCCGAGGAACCTGTGGGTGACAACCTGCTGGACCCGGACGATCTGCCGGCGGACGACCCCTTATGGGAGGACTTCTATGCCTTGCCGGCCGTTTGGGCCCGCGACCCTTTAAGGGCCGGCTACCCGGCGCTGACCTAGCCGGCACCACATGCCCGCCGCAGACCCGGCCAAATACAGACCCGGCCAAATAGACGGTGCCAAGTACGCGGGCGGGACACCGCCCTGCCCCTGCGGCCGGGCGCATGCCCGGCTAAGGCCTCAGGCGAGCGCGCCTACTCAGCCCCCGGCAGGCACACTTCCACGAGGCCGTCGCTCACACGGGTCTCGAACAGTGGCTGCCGTGCCGTTGCGGGGCCAGCCTGGACTTCTCCCGTACGGAGCGAGAAGGTGCTTCCGTGCCAGGGGCAGACGACGCACGGGTCGCCGCTGCCATCACCACCGCCAGAAGCCCCGCCAGCCTGAACCGCCCCGGCCTGAAGCCTGCCGCCCTTCAGCTTGCCTTCGTGAAGCGGCCCGGAAAGGTGGCTGCAGACATCGGACAGAACGCGCACATCTTCTGCCTCCCGGTAGACAAGCAACGGGATTTCGGCAACAACAACCTTGTGGAGCTTGCCGTCCGGCAGTTCCGCCAGCGGTGCCAGGGGCTGCCAGCCGCTCGGGAAGCGGTGCGGGATCTCCTCGCTGTGGTTAACGCCGGCCGCCTGCCGGTAGGTCAGGTGGCCACCCAGGAAACCGCCCGCACCCACCACGGCAAGGCCCAGGTAAGCGAGCACCTTGCCGCTTCCCCGGCCGCCCCGGGCACGTGCAACCAACGAGGCAAGGTATAGGCCCGTTGCGGTGATGTTGGCGGCAGCGTGAACCAGCCCTACCCGCTGCTGCTGGGGGTGCAGCTGGCTCCAATCGGTAAAACCTGCGACGGCGGAGGGCACAGCGGTGCCGGTTCCCATTCCGATCAGGACTGCGGCAGCCCGATCATTACCGGGGAAAGCATCCAGTACAGCGGCCGATATCCAGGCCCCGAGCGGCACCTGGACCGCCAGCGGATGCACGGGGTGCCCTATGGGAACGCCATGGAGGACGTCGCGTGCCCACTTCGGGCGGATAACCCGCTTCACCACCTTTCGGACCTTCTTGGCCACAGGATCCAGCCACTCGGCATCCTCCAGGCGGGTAACAAGTTCCAATGCAGGCAGCGGTCTCATGCGTCTCCCTTACCCCTTTGCTCCGTGTCCAGCCGTTGCCCGGAAGCTTACTTGCTGGGGCGGGCGGGGCACAGGGCAATGGGGCGCGGAAGGCTAACGGAGTGGAGAACCAAGCACCGTGAACTGGTGGCCGCCCATTTCGCCGGACAGCAGGGGCATGGCCTCGGTTATGGCAGCCTGCACGCTGTCCAGTTCCAGCGAAGCCCGGTGGGCCTCCGGCGATTCCCACAGTTCACATACGAACACCGTGTCCGGCGCGGCATCGTTGATGCCGACCTCATACAGCAGGCAGCCTGCCTCCTTCAGCCCGGCCATGGGCCGGACCAGGATGGAAACGACGGCGTCACGCTGGCCGGGTTTGGTCTCGAGGGTTCCCACATTCGCAAAGGTCATAGGGACAGTGTGCAGGACGGGCACGACAGAACGCGGCGCTACCGCGCCCTCGCAGGGGACGTCTCCACGGGCAGGGTTTCCGCCGGCCGGGACGGTTCTGCTTCGGGCGCCACTGCGGGGCCACCCGGCACTTTGCTGCTGGCTGGCTCCGTCGCTGCCTCCGCCGTCGTAATGCCACCGGCAAAGGCGATGTCACCGGCAAAGGCGCGAAGCATGGCGGCACGGTCGAACTGGCCCTCCCACTTTGCCACCACAAAAGTGGCAACGCAGTTCCCCAGCAGGTTCACCACTACGCGCATGGAGTCCATCAACCGGTCCGCGCCAAGGAGCAGCGCGACGCCGGCCACCGGGAAGATCCCCAGCGCACCCGCGGTGGCGGAGAGCGCCAGGAACGCCGAACCGGGTACGCCGGCCATTCCTTTGGACGTAAGCATGAGGACCCCAAGGGCGGCAAGTTGCTGGCCCAGGTCCAGGTTGTAGCCAAAGGCCTGCGCCAGGAACAGCAGCGAGATGGAAAGGTAAAGCGCGGCGCCGTCCAGGTTGAAGGAGTAGCCGGTGGGGACCACCAGGCCGGTGGTGGCGCGGGAACAGCCGGCGTTGGTCAGCTTGGTCATGATGCGTGGCATCACGGACTCGGTGGACGCGGTGCCCAGCGCCAGGAGGAATTCCTCCCGGGTGTACTTCATGAACTGCCACAGCGGCACCCGCGGATACGCCCACGCCACCACGAACAGCAGCCCGATGAACACGATTGCCGCGCCATAGCAGGCTGCGATCAGCAGCGCATAGGTGCCCAGCGAGCCCAGGCCGTATTGTCCGATGATGAAGGCCATGGCGCCGAAGGCTCCCACGGGAGCCACCCGCATCACCCAGCCCATGATCTTGAAGAACAGTTCCAGCACCGTTTCCATCAGGGTGATGACCGGCAGGCAGCGTTCACGGCCGACGACGACGATCGCCGCACCGAAGAACACCGCGAAGCACAGGACCTGCAGCAGGCTGTTGCCGGCAAAGGCGCCCACCACGCTCGTGGGAATGATTCCCAGGATAAAGGCGCCGGCGTCCTTGGGCGGGGCGGTGGCGGTTTTCGCGTTGAGGGCGTCCTGGGAGAGCGACGCCGGATCGATGTTCAGGCCCGCGCCGGGCTGGACAAGGTTCCCCACAACGAGGCCGAAGACCAGGGCGAACAGCGTGGCTGCCGTGAAATAGGCCAGCGCCTTCACCCCGACGCGGCCTACGGCCTTGACGTCGCTGACTGCCGCGATGCCGGTGACGATCACCAGGAAGATCAGCGGCGCGATGATCATCTTGATCAACTGGATGAAGCCGTCACCCAGGGGGCGAAGCGCCGCGCCGGTGTCAGGCCAGAAGTGGCCGATCAGGACGCCGGCGACGACGGCAACCAGGATCTGGAAGAAGAGGGACTTGTAGAGCGGCTGCCTGGGCGCCCCGGTTGGCGGTTGCAGGGAGGGTGCTGCGTCGGCGGTGAAGTTCATGCCAGTGCCTGTTCGTTGAAGGACGGACGGCACACGGGATGCCGCAGGGTCACGAGCAACGCTAGGGAATGCATGTTTCCGGAAAGATAAATCCGTAATGCGGAATTATTAAACCGACGGGGTCCGTCGGGGCGAAATGAGCCGGCAACTTATGTGACATGACAGCGCCACGGGGGAGTGAAAGTATCCCCTTGTCTCAGCTGCACGGGCTGCACCCCAGCCCCGAAGAAACGGAGCATCATGCCACTCACTCCCCCCACCGACGCCGAACTGGACACCATGATCCGGGCCCGCCTCGCCTCGCTCGGCATCGACCTGAACCAGCTCCCCGCCGGAACCGCCAGCGACCCGGAGACGGGAAGCCCGGGACAGGCGTCGGTCCTGGCCAGCCTGCGCTCCTTCATGCGCACCACAGTCGCTGAACTCGGCGCCTACCAGGTGCCTTTCGCCGGCCCGGCAGGCAATGCGGACCCTGCACTCTTGTCCCAGCAGGCGGCCCCTCCGGCCCTGTACCCCTCGATTGACACTGCACGGAGGACGGCATGAACCCGGTGGAAAGCTCGACCAGCCAGCCCATGGACCGCACCATCGACCGCCGGTCATTCGTCAACAGGTTTGCCGTGCTGGCTGCGGCCACCTCGTTGGGCGCGGCGGCGCTTCCCGCTGTTGCCCATGCGGCGCCCTCGGCAACAGTGCCCGCAGGCATCAACCCGGACGCCTACGGCGACGTCCGGCCCGAGGCCCTCACCGACATCACCGAACTGACCATCGCGGAAGCAGCAAGCCTCATCCGGCAGGGCCGGCTCAGTGCGGAACTCCTGGTGGAGGCCTACCTCGACCGGATCGGCGCCTTTGATGCGGGCTACCAGGCTTTCAACCTCGTGGCCGCCGACGACGCCCTTGCCAGCGCCCGCGCCCTGGCCGGCGCGGCGTACAAGGGTCCCCTGCACGGTATTCCCCTGGCCATCAAGGACAACTACTACACCCGCGCTTATCCCACGACGGCGAACTCCTACATCTTCAAGGACTTTGTTCCCCCTTTTGACGCAACGGCGGTCTCCAGGCTGGCGAATGCCGGCGGCATCGTCCTTGGCAAGACCCAGATGGGGCCGCTCGCCACCACCAGGGCCACCACGCCGGACGGCCGCATCACCACCGTCAATGCGTGGACGCCGGGGAATCCGCAGACGAATCCCGGCGGGTCCTCGTCCGGCTCAGCCACGGCTGTGGCCGCACGGATGGCGGCGTCCAGCGTCGGAACCCAAACCGGCGGTTCCATCACCGCGCCCTCCAACGCCCAGAACCTCACCGGGCTCAAACCCACCATGGGCCGGGTCTCGCTGTACGGCATCATCCCCCTGAGCTATACCCGCGACCACCCTGGCCCCCTCGCCAGGGATGCCAAGGACGCGGCAATCATGTTGAGCACCATGGCCGGCGAGGATCCCAACGATCCGCGGACACTGGGGCTTCCACCGGTTCCGGACCTGATCCAGGCCGCCACCCCGGTGAAGCGCGGCAACAAGGTGGCCATGCGCTGGGGGACCCGCGTGGGCGTCATCCCGGACTTCACCGCAGGCTCATCGGAAACAGCGGCCGCACGCCGGGCCTTCCTGGACAAGCTCGCCGGCATTGAAGGCATCCAGGTGGTCGACGTGCGGTTGCCGGAGGACTGGGACACCCTCACCAGCACGGCCTTCAACAACGTCCGGCTGCCGGAACGCAGCGAGCCCTTCCTGCCGGTGCTGCGCAAGGACCTGCGCAGCTTCGGGGTGTCGGTAACCGGCTGGCTGCAGGGCTCCATGCTCGGCGCGAACGAGTATGTGCTGGGCCAGCGTGCCAAGGTCCTGCTGCTGGAACGCGTGCTGGACAACCTGTTCGAGCAGTGCGACGTGGTGCTGCAGACCAGCCCCAACCCGTTCGATGCCATCGGCCTGCCGGAACTCGCCCTGCCCATCGGCTTCGACTCCGCGGGCGTTCCCATCGGCACCATCCTCGGCGGCCAGCCCTTCGCCGAGGACCGGCTCCTTGCCGTGGCTGCGGCGTACCAGGCCGTGACGGACTGGCACCTGCGGCGCCCGGCGAACCCTGCCGGGGACTCCCCCGAGCCGATCTCCGTTGATCCGTCCAAGTCCCGGAAGCCCTTCAGCAAGAGCGCCCGCGGCAAGGTTGCGGCCGCGCCCGTTCCACCGGGCCGGGGCCGTCTCGAGGCGCACGAGGTGGCCGAGCTGTCCCAGTAGCAGCCCCGGAAGCCCCCGGTCCGCCCCCTTCCAGGAGGCGGGCCGGGACGTCCACGGCTCAGTCCGCAGCCGGCAGTCCTCCGGCCTCCACCACCACCGCGCCGCTCGACGTCGTATCCTCCTTCAGCATCCAGCCGACCCGTTTGACGGTCCGCAGCATCACCACGCTCTCCACCAGTTCGATGTCCGGGACCTTCTGCTGCAGTGCCAGTTCGGCGTTCATCACGTCCGCCAGGGACTGCAGCCACATGATGATCACGAAATTGGTGGGGCCTGTGGTGGAGGCGCTGAGCCGGACGTTGCTGATGGTACGGATTTCGGCGGCGGCAGCCTCATGGCGGCCGGCCGGAACGTTCGCGAACCATTGGCAGGTCACCGGGTAGGAAGAGTAGGCCTGCGCAATTTCGCACCGGAACAGCAGGATGCCGCTGGCCAGCACGCGGTTCAGCTGCCGCTGCACTGTGGCCGGGTGGCGCCCCAGCCCCCGCGCGATGTCAGCCGCCGTGGCGCGTCCGTCCCGCGCGAGGTACGGCAACAGGTCCAGGTGGCTCGCCGGCAGTTCACCCTGCGGGTCCGGCCGCCGCGTCCCCGCACCGGCCGAAGCACCCAGCGTCCTCAGGGTAGCCAGCTGGGTCCGGTCCAGGACGTTCAGGCGCCACTCGTCCGCGCTGGTGTGAAGCCGTGTACAAAGCGCCGTCTGGTACTTGGTGAGCCCCTCAACGGTCTTCAGCCGGGCAACAACCCGGCTGCTGAACTCGTCCAACGATTTCGTGATGACGGTCAGCATCAGGTCCCGGTTGCTGGCCGCCTCCTCGACGGTGACGATCTCCGGCACGGCCGCCAGTTGCGCCGTGACACTGTCACGCAGATGCATCTCGCAGTCCACCGCAACGAACGCCAGGAGCATCTGCTGCGGATCCCCCACCAGGTGGGCGGTGACCCACGCTGCCCCGCTTGATGCCAGCCGCTCCCACCGGGCAGCAAGCGTGGTGGCGTGGACGCCCAGCACCTTTGACGCATCCGCCCAGCCGAGCCGCGGGGAGGACTGCAGTACCTGGATGAGCGCCAGGTCGTCTTCGCTGAGTTCCACAGATCACCCCTTGTTTCTTCTGCACGAATCCTGCAGAGAGGCCGTACTTGCAGCATATTTCCAGCGGTTTCGGAGGATGTGAACTGCGCCACTCCAGAATAGTCCACAGACCCGGAACGCCAATGCGAGGAGTGACAAGTGCCCGTAACCGAAGATGCGCAGGAACTGCAGGGGGACCTCATCCGCCTCCGCCAGGACCTGCACAGGCACCCGGAAATCGGGCTGCACCTTCCCCGGACCCAGGACAAGGTCCTCCAGGCCCTGGACGGACTTCCCTTCGAGATCACCCTGGGCAAGGACACCACCTCCGTCACCGCGGTGCTTCGCGGCGGCGGCATCGCTGCAGCGGAAAGCACCACGACGCACCGGCCCGCGGTCCTCCTCCGCGCGGACATGGACGGCCTCCCGGTGCAGGAAAAGACCGGCGTCGAATTCTCATCCCGGACGGACGGCGCCATGCACGCCTGCGGCCACGACCTGCACACCTCGATGCTCGCCGGGGCCGCAACGCTCCTCGCCGAGAGGCAGCACCAGCTGCAGGGCGACGTCGTCCTCATGTTCCAGCCCGGCGAAGAAGGCTGCGACGGAGCCAGCTACATGATCCGCGAAGGCGTCCTGGACGCCGCCGGCACCCGGGTCCAGGCGGCCTACGGGATGCACGTGTTTTCCTCCCTCGAGCCCCACGGCACGTTTTGCACAAAGTCCGGCGTGATGCTCAGCTCCTCGGACGGGCTTGAGGTCACGGTACTCGGCGCCGGCGGCCACGGCTCGGCCCCGCACTCCGCGAAGGATCCCGTCACCGTGGCGGCCGAAATGGTCACGGCCCTCCAGGTCATGGTGACCCGGCAGTTCAACATGTTCGATCCCGTGGTGCTCTCGGTGGGCGTGCTCCATGCCGGCACCAAGCGGAACGTCATTCCCGAAACGGCGCGCATCGAGGCGACGGTCCGGACCTTCTCCGAGGAATCCCGCCTGAAGATGAAGGAGGCCGTGCCGCGCCTGCTGCAAGGAATCGCTGCCGCGCACGGGGTGGAAGTCCACGTCGACTACCAGGAGGAATACCCCCTCACCATCACCAACGAGGACGAAACCCACACGGCGGAAAAAGTCATCGCAGGGCTCTTCGGCGAGCGCCGCCTCTCCCGCTGGGCCACTCCGCTGAGCGGCTCCGAGGACTTCTCCCGCGTGCTGGCCGAGGTGCCGGGCACCTTCGTCGGCCTCAGCGCCGTCGCCCCCGGCGGCGATCCGGCCACCTCACCGTTCAACCACTCGCCTTACGCAACGTTCGACGACGGCGTGCTGGCTGACGGGGCAGCGCTTTACACCGAACTCGCCACCTCGCGCCTGGCGACGCTGGCAGCGGCGTCCTAGCCGCCGTCGGCCTCCCCCATCCCTATCCCCGCCATCCTCCCCAATCCTCAGGAAGTAACCATGTCCATCGCAGTAAGCAAGCAGCAGACTGGACGCGTGTCCACCGCTAAAACCATCGTCGGGACCGGCATCGGCAATGCCGTGGAATGGTACGACTGGGCCATTTACGCCACGTTCACGCCCTTCATCGCCAGCCAGCTCTTCAGCAAAGCCGATCCCGCGTCGGCCGTGCTGTCCACGCTGGCGATCTTCGCCGTCGGCTTCGTCGCACGGCCCTTCGGCGGCTTCCTCTTCGGCTGGATTGGCGACAGGGTGGGCCGAAAGACGTCCATGACGCTCGCCGTCGGACTCGCTTCACTGGGCAGCCTGATGATCGGCATCGCGCCGACGTTCGCCAGCGTCGGCGCCTGGGCCTCGCTCATGCTGCTGGTGGCCCGCCTGGTCCAGGGCCTGGCGCACGGCGGCGAGCTGCCGTCGTCGCAAACCTACCTCTCGGAAATGGCACCCAAGGAGCACCGCGGGTTCTGGGCAACCCTGATCTACACCTCCGGAACCGTGGGCATTCTGTTCGGCACCCTGCTGGGCGCCGTCCTGAACATGACGCTGACCACCGAGGCCATGAACGCCTGGGGCTGGCGGATTCCGTTCCTCCTGGGCGCGGCGATGGGCCTGTACGCGCTGATCATGCGGTCACGGCTGCACGAGACCGATGCCTTCGAAGGCGAGTCCGTCGCCGAAAAGCGCGCTCCGATCTGGCCCCAGATCGTCCGCCACCGCAAGCAGGCGCTGCAGGTCATCGGCCTCACCGTGGGCCTCACGGTGATCTACTACATCTGGGGCGTCGTGGCGCCGAGCTACGCCACCACCGCCCTGAAAATCGACCGCGGCGAGGCGCTGTGGGCCGGCGTGGTCGCCAACATCGTGTTCATCGCCGCACTTCCCTTCTGGGGCAAGCTGTCCGACCGCATCGGACGCAAGAAGGTCCTGTGGTCCGGCGCGATCGGCGGCGGGGTACTCCACTTCCCCATGACCTGGCTGCTGAAGGACTCTGCGTGGCAGCTGGCGGTGAGCATGTCCGTGATGCTGATCTTCATCGCCGCGAGCGCCGCCATTGTCCCGGCCGTCTACGCCGAGCTGTTCCCGACGTCGATCCGCACCGTGGGCGTCGGCGTCCCGTACTCCATCTGCGTGGCAGCCTTCGGCGGAACGGCCCCGTACCTGCAGCAGTGGCTGGGAACCACCTTGGGCGTCCCGCAGGTGTTCAACGTGTACGCGGTGGTCCTGCTGGCCATCAGCGCCGCGTTCGTCTTCACGATTCCCGAGACGAAGGGCAAGGACCTGACCCACTAGGAAGCTGGGGCCGCCCGCCCCGGCGCACCACCAGTCCCCTGCCGCTCGCAAGAGCGGCAGGGGACTTTTTGGTGCCGTGCTAGATCCTGGCGTGCATCCCGAAGCTGCGGGGGCGGCCGAACGAGGCCGCACCCAGGAATTCGACGGCGACGAACGGCTCGTCGCCCACCACCCATTCATCGTGTCCGGGAGGCAGCGCATAGGTGTCATGGGCGTGAATCGTTGACCGTCCGCCGTCGGCCGTTTCCACCTCCAGTTGCCCCGATACGCAATAGCCGAGGTGGTGGTGCTCGCAGTAGGGGGTCAACTCGGAGGGCCTTGCAGAGTCGGACCACCGCCAGCCCGGCGCGAGGATCAGGCGCGCCACCGAGTAGTCGTCAACGGTGACAAGGTCGAATTCCGCCTTGTCCGGGCAACGCTTCGAGTCCGGTGAATCCAAGGACTTGACTGCCAGTTCCCTGATGAAATTTGCCGTCATGAGGTCACAGCCTATGAGTGGTGTGGAAAACGCCCGGCGCGGACCAGGCATGGAATGGATACCGACGAGCGGCGAAGTTGTATTGAGACCATGTAGCGGCGTGCGCCCCTGCCCCGGCGCCCACCCCTCCACCGGACCGTGCCGATGTATCTCTAACCGTAGCCCTGCAGCACCTGAAGTCAATGGGAAATTTCCTTCCCCCTCCCAAACCGGTCCGCCTTGACTCCGGCGCCCATCCTTCCCTAGACTTTTCATAAAGCAGAATCTAAATTCCACAAAGCGAAAACTTGAAGCAAGCCCGCCGCAAAGGAAGATAGATCAAAGCCCTCCCTGGAAGGACCTACGATGACGTACACAGTGAACTGCTCCATCCTCCTTACTGAACTGCCCCTGCTTGAGCGCCCCGCGGCAGCCAAGGCAGCCGGCTTTGACGCTGTCGAGTTCTGGTGGCCCTTCGAGTCCTCAGTTCCCTCCGACACCCAGGTCACCGAATTCGAGAACGCCATCAAGGACGCCGGCGTCCAGCTCACGGGCCTGAACTTCAACGCCGGCAACATGCCGGGCGGGGACCGCGGCCTGGTGTCCTGGACGGGACGCGAGTCAGAGTTCAAGGACAACATCGAGGTTGTTGCCGGCATCGGCGGGCGCCTGGGCTGCAAGGCCTTCAACGCCCTCTACGGGAACCGGCAGGACGGCTCCACCCCCAAGGAGCAGGACGAACTCGCGGTCAGGAACCTGGCGGCAGCGGCAGAAGGCGTCGCCCACATCGGCGGCACCGTCCTCCTGGAACCCGTCAGCGGCGCACCCAAATACCCGCTCCTCACCGCTGATGACGCACTCAAGGTCATCGCCCGCGTGAAGGCGGAGGCCGGCGTCGAAAACATCAAGCTCCTCGCCGACTTCTACCACCTCGCAGTCAACGGGGACGACGTCGAGTCCGTCATCGAAAACCACGCCAAGGACTTCGGCCACATCCAGATCGCCGACAACCCCGGCCGCGGCGCCCCGGGAACGGGCACGCTCCCGCTGGGCCAATGGATCGCCCGCAGCCGCGAACTCGGCTACACGGGCTACATCGGACTCGAATACAAGGAACCGCAGGAAACAGCCTTCAGCTGGGCCATCCGCGAACACGCCTCCCGCTAGTCCACCCGCCCCGCCCAACTGAGTAGCGCCAAGTGTCGTTTTGAGCCCTCATAACGACACTTAGCGCTACCTAGTTGGGCCGGGCATCCCCACCGGCACCTCCGGCACCACACAGACTTCAGGAAAGAGAACCATCATGAGCAACGTTGCAGTCATCGGACTCGGAATCATGGGCCTGCCCATGGCCATCAACCTGGTCAAGGCCGGCCACACCGTCACCGGCTTCAACCGCAGCCAGGACAAGATCGACAAACTGGTTTCAGAAGGCGGCAAGGGCGCCACCAGCATCGCTGACGCCGTCAAGGATGCCGACGTCGTCATCACCATGGTGCCGGACTCCCCCGATGTCGAGGGCGTGGTCAACGGCAAGGACGGCGTCTTCGCCAACGCCAAGCAGGGCGCACTGTGGATCGACGCCTCCAGCATCCGCCCGGACGTGGCCAAGCGCCTCGCCGATGAAGCCCGCGAGGCCGGCATCCGCCCCCTCGACGCCCCCGTTTCCGGCGGCGAACAGGGCGCCATCGACGCCGTCCTCTCCATCATGGTGGGCGGCGACAAGGAAGACTTCGACGACGCCCAGGACGTCCTGAACGCCGTCGGCAAAACCATCGTGCACGTGGGCCCCTCCGGCTCCGGCCAGACCGTCAAGGCTGCAAACCAGCTGATCGTCGCGGTCAACATCGAGGTCCTGGGCGAGGCCATCGCCTTCCTGGAGGCCTACGGCGTGGACACCGACGCCGCCCTCAAGGTCCTCGGCGGCGGCCTGGCCGGCTCCAAGGTCCTGGACCAGAAGGGCCAGAAGATGCTGGACCGCAACTTCGACCCCGGCTTCCGCCTCGCCCTGCACCACAAGGACCTCGGCATCGTCACCTCCGCCGCCCGCGAAGCCAACGTCGCCATCCCCCTCGGCGCCGTCGTCGCCCAGCTCGTCGCCGCCACCGTCAACCAGGGCGACGGGAGCCTCGACCACTCCGGACTCTTCAAGCAGGTCCTGCAACTCAGCGGCAGGAAATAAGCACCAGCGCCACAGGCGCCTAAGAAACACCAGCAGGGGACCCGCCGTCGTCCATGAAAACGACGGCGGCTCCCTCAGCACACCCAAAAACAGACTTTTCAAGCTTTCAAGGAGCACCCCATGAGCAAGATGCGTACCGTTGATGCAGCGGTGGCCATCCTGGAAAAGGAAGGCGCCATCGAGGCGTTCGGCCTGCCAGGCGCCGCAATCAACCCCTTCTATTCCGCAATGCGCGCCCACGGCGGGATCCGCCACACCCTGGCCCGCCACGTCGAAGGCGCAAGCCACATGGCGGACGGTTACAGCCGCGCCAAGGACGGCAACATCGGCATCTGCATCGGCACCTCCGGCCCCGCCGGCACCGACATGATCACCGGCCTGTACGCCGCCTGGGCCGACTCCATCCCGATGCTCTGCATCACCGGCCAGGCCCCCGTGGCCAAGCTGCACAAGGAAGACTTCCAGGCCGTGGACATCGAGTCCATCGCCAAACCCGTCACCAAGATGGCCATGACCATCCTGGAGCCCGGCCAGGTTCCCGGCGCCTTCCAGAAGGCCTTCCAGCTGATGCGCTCCGGCCGCCCCGGCCCGGTGCTGCTGGACCTGCCGATCGACGTGCAGATGGCCGAGATCGAGTTCGACATCGACACCTACGAGCCCCTGCCCGTCGAAAAGCCCAAGGCCTCCCGCAAGCAGCTCGAAAAGGCCCTGGACATGCTGACCGCGGCCAAGCACCCGCTGATCGTCGCCGGCGGCGGCATCATCAACGCCGGCGCCTCCGCCCAGCTGGTTGAGCTGGCCGAGATCCTGGACGTCCCCGTCATCCCCACGCTGATGGGCTGGGGCACCATCCCGGACGACCACCGGCTTATGGCCGGCATGGTGGGCCTGCAGACCTCCCACCGCTACGGCAACGAGAACTACCTGCAGAGCGACTTCGTGATCGGCATCGGCAACCGCTGGGCCAACCGCCACACCGGCGGACTGGACACCTACACGGCCGGCCGCAAGTTCGTGCACATCGACATCGAGCCCACGCAGATCGGCCGCGTGTTCTCCCCGGACCTGGGCATCGCGTCCGACGCCGGCGCCGCGCTGGCAGGGCTGGTCGAGCTCGCCAGGGAGCGCAAGGCGGCAGGGTCCCTGCCGGACTACAGCGGCTGGGTTGCCGAGTGCCAGGACCGCAAGGCCTCCCTGCACCGCAAGACGCACTTCGAGAACATCCCCATCAAGCCGCAGCGCGTGTACGAGGAGATGAACAAGTCCTTCGGCCGCGACACCATCTACGTGTCCACCATCGGCCTGTCCCAGATCGCCGGCGCGCAGATGCTGCACGTGTTCGGACCGCGCAAGTGGATCAACGCCGGCCAGGCGGGCCCCCTGGGCTGGACCGCCCCGGCAGCCCTCGGCGTGGTCCGCGGCAAGCCGGACGAGACCGTGGTGGCCTTGTCCGGAGACTACGACTTCCAGTTCATGATCGAGGAACTGGCTGTGGGTGCGCAGTTCAACCTGCCGTACATCCACGTGGTGGTGAACAACTCCTACCTGGGCCTGATCCGCCAGTCGCAGCGCGGCTTCAGCATGGAGCAGAACGTGTCCCTGGCCTTCGAGAACATCAACAGCACCCACCTGTCCGAGGAAACCCGCGGCTACGGCGTGGACCACCTCAAGGTGGCCGAGGGCCTGGGCTGCAAGGCCGTGCGCGTGGAGGACCCCAACGACCTCGCCGCCGCGTTCGACAAGGCCAAGGCCCTCATGGGCGAGTTCCAGGTTCCTGTCGTGGTGGAAGTGATCCTGGAAAAGGTCACCAACATCTCCATGGGGCTGGAAATCAACGCCATCAACGAGTTCGAGGAACTGGCAGAATCGGCAGCAGACGCCCCCACCGCCATCCTGGCTCTGCAGGGCTAGAACGAGAAAGACAGACACTGCCATGCGCATCGTCATTGCCCCGGATAAATTCAAGGGCTCCCTGTCCGCCCCGGAAGTCTGCAGCCACCTGGAAAAGGGGCTGCAGGCCGCGGCCGGCGGGAACCTTGAGGTGGCCCGGATTCCAGTCGCCGATGGCGGCGAAGGGACCCTGGACGCCGCGGTCGGCTCAGGCTTCACCCGCCGCAGCGCCGTGGTGGCCGGGCCCTCCGGCGAACCGGTCACGGCCGAGTTCGCGGTCCGGGGCAATGAGGCAGTCATCGAGATGGCGGCCGCCTCGGGCCTGGCACTGCTCCCCGCCCAGGCATTGGTTGGCGGAAGGCCAGGCTCGACGGCGGCACGCACCGCCACGAGCCTGGGCACCGGCCAGCTCATCGCCGCCGCCCTGGACGCCGGCTGCAACCGCATCATCCTTGGGGTGGGCGGCAGCGCCAACACCGACGGCGGCGCCGGAGTCCTGCAGGGGCTCGGTGCCCGGTTCCTCGACAGCGAGGGCAACGAACTTCCGCCCGGCGGCGCCGCCCTGGCCCGCCTGGACCGGATCGACTTCAGCGGCTTCGAACCCCGCCTGAAGGACACACGCTTTGTGCTGGCATCCGACGTCGACAATCCCCTGCTGGGCGCCCAGGGCGCCGCGGCGATTTTCGGCCCGCAAAAGGGTGCCACGCAACAGGACGTCGACGTGCTCGACGCCGCCCTGGCCAGGTTTGTCGAAGTCCTGGCCAGGGAAATCGGTCACCGCGCAATTAAAGCGGCGGAAGCCCCGGGCGCCGGAGCGGCAGGAGGCGTTGGCTACGCAGCCATCGCCGTCCTCGCCGCGACCCGCCGCCCGGGCATCGACGTCGTCCTCGAATTCACGGGGCTGGTGGAGCGGCTGGCCGGCGCCGACCTCGTGATCACCGGCGAGGGCAGCCTGGACGAACAAAGCCTGTTGGGCAAGACACCCATGGGCGTTGCCCGCGCAGCCGCCGCCCAAGGCGTCCCGGTGATCGCTGTGTGCGGCCGGACCACCCTTGAAACCGGCCAGGCAAGCGCCGCCGGATTCGAGGACGTCTACGCTTTGACCGAGCTTGAAAGCAATATAAACAGGTGCATGACAGAGGCAGCGCAGCTTCTCGAGCAACTGGGAACACAGATCGGCGGAAGGCTGGCCGGCGATACGCTGGCCCGTTCCGCCACCACCAAGGAGGACCTCCATGTCTGAAGAACGTTTTGACCTGGTCATCCGCGGCCAGCGCATCCTCACCACGGCCGGGCTGGCACCCCGCGAAGTGGGGGTCCGCGGCGGGAAGATCGTGGCCCTCGAACCGCTGGGCAACGGCCTGGCCGGTGCGGAGGTCATTGAGCTGGCCGACGACGAAACCCTGATCCCCGGCCTCGTGGACACCCATGTCCACGTCAACGAGCCCGGCCGCACCGAGTGGGAGGGCTTCGCCTCCGCCACCCGCGCGGCGGCAGCCGGCGGCGTGACCACCATCATCGACATGCCGCTGAACTCCGTCCCGCCCACCACCACCGTGGAGAACCTCAAGCTCAAGCGCGAGGTGGCCGAGGACCAGGCGTTCATCGACGTCGGGTTCTGGGGCGGCGCCATCCCCGGCAACAAGGCCGACCTTCGCCCCCTGCATGACGAGGGCGTCTTCGGCTTCAAATGCTTCCTCCTGCACTCGGGCGTGGACGAGTTCCCGCACCTGGACGCGGACGAGATGGAGGAGGACATGGCCGAGCTCAAGTCCTTCGACTCCCTCATGATCGTCCACGCCGAGGACTCGCACGCCATCGACCGCGCACCCCACCCCGGCGGCGACCACTACTCCACGTTCCTGGCCTCCCGCCCCCGTGGCGCCGAGAACAAGGCCATCGCCGAGGTCATTGAACGCGCGCGCTGGACCGGTGCGCGTGCCCACATCCTGCACCTCTCGTCGTCGGACGCCCTGCCCATGATCGCCAGCGCAAAGCGCGACGGCGTGAAGCTCACCGTGGAGACGTGTCCGCACTACCTGACGCTGATGGCCGAGGAAATCCCGGACGGCGCCACTGCCTACAAGTGCTGCCCGCCCATCCGTGAGGCCTCCAACCGGGAACTGCTGTGGCAGGGCCTGCAGGACGGCACCATCGACTGCATCGTCTCGGACCACTCCCCCTCCACCCTTGACCTGAAGGACCTGGAAAACGGCGACTTCGCGGTGGCCTGGGGCGGCGTCTCGTCGCTGCAGCTGGGCCTGTCCCTGATCTGGACCGAGGCACGGCACCGCGGCATCCCGCTGGAGCAGGTGGTCAGCTGGATGGGTGAGAAGCCGGCAGCCCTGGCCCGCCTGTCCAACAAGGGCCAGCTGGCGCTCGGCTATGACGCGGATTTCGCCATCTTTGCCCCGGACGAGGCGTTCGTTGTGGACGTGTCCAAGCTCAAGCACAAGAACCCCATCACCCCCTACGACGGCAAGGCTCTTTCCGGCGTGGTCCGCAAGACCTTCCTGCGCGGCGCCGTGGTGGACGGCCAGACCCCCACGGGCAAGCTGATCCGCCGCGGCGGAGTCTAGGACGCGCCATGGCAGTGGAAGCACACCAGCCCGGGGTGCCCCGGCACCTGGTTCAGGCCAAGCGCGCTGCTGCCCGCGGGCTGGCCGTGTGGGTGGTTCCCGGGGAAGGCACAAGCCCCGAGCTCCTGGCCCGCGCCGCCCGGCTTGTCCTTGCCAAGGCCCTCGAAACTGCTCCGGAGGCGGAAGTCCATTGGCCTGCCGCCGGAGCCACCACGTCCGGGGTCTCCGCCACGGAAGGAGCCGCAGACCACTCCTCCCGCACTCCTTCCGCGGCGGAGGACCCCGGCGATACCCCGGCGCCCAACGAGGCCGACGCCGGCACCTGCCTGCCGCCGTCGGCCGGCCCTGTGAGCCGGGTCGCCGTGGACCTCGCCGCGGACACCGTCCTGCTGGACGGCAGCCCCGTGCCGTTGACCGGCGTCGAATTCAAGGTGCTCAGGTACCTGGTGACCCACCTGTCCCGGGCTGTCAGCAGGGAGGAACTACAAGAGTTCCTGGAGTCGCTGCAGTTCCCCGGCGCCTCAGCCCGGGCCATCGATGTCTATGTGGGCCGGGTCCGCCGGAAACTCGGGAACGCCCGCCATGCCGTGGCCACCGTCCGGGGCGGCGGATACCAGTTTGTGCCCGGTTCCTGCGCCACCGTCCGAGGCCCGGCGGAATACAGCATATGACGCCGGAGTTGTATGACTAAGCGCGAACCCGCTTCACTTGATGTTTGCCCGTAACTGACGAGTCTTCCGAAGGAACGCCATGAGCCCCACCCTGACCACCAAGCTTCAGCCCGGAACCCAGGCCCCTGATTTCACCCTCCAGGACGCCCAGGGCCGCGAGACTTCCCTGGCCGATTACCGTGGCAAGAACGTCATTGTGTACTTCTACCCCAAGGCCGCCACCCCCGGCTGCACCACCGAGGCCTGCGACTTCCGCGACAGCCTGGCCTCCCTGCAGGGCAAGGGCTACGAGGTCATCGGCATCTCCCCCGATGCCCCGGAGGCGCTGGCCGGCTTCACGGGCGACTTCTCCCTGACCTTCCCGCTCCTCTCCGATCCCGACCACGCCGTTGCCCTGGCCTACGGCGCCTGGGGCGAGAAGCTCGTCAACGGCGAAATCGTCGAGGGCCTCGTCCGCTCCACCGTGGTGGTGGACCCCGAAGGCAACGTCACCCTTGCCCAGTACCAGGTGACGGCCGACGGCCACGTCGCGGCCCTGAAGGAAGCCCTGGGGATCTAACGCTCCCGCACTTAATGTCGGGTTTCCCCGGACGCTCCCGCACTTAACGCGGGCTTTCCCCGGACGCTCCCGCACTTAACGCGGGCTTTCCCCGGACGCTCCCGCACTTAACGCGGGCTTTCCCCGGACGCTCCTGCAGTTCAAGAACTGCGGGAGCGTCCGGCGTTAAGAGCCGTTGGCCGCCGCTTTCGCCTCGGCCGCTGCCGCCTGCGCATAGGATGCAGAGATCCGACGATAGACCGGCGTGAGGAAGGCCAGCAGCGCGGCCACAACCATGATGGTTCCGGCAACCAGGAACACCAGGGCGATGCCGCGGGAGGTGCCCTCGCCCAGGAGCGGGGCCAGCCGGGCGGCGCCGTCCGCGGACCGGGCGTAGGGGATGATCCAGAACTGGGCGATCGGCGCAATGAGGAATGCCGTGACCGGCGAAGCAGCGGACTCGAACGCCATGGCGAACCCGAACACCCGGCCCTGCCGCTGCAAAGGGACCACCTGCTGGATGACCGTCTGCTCCGCCGCCTCCACAAAAGGCACCAGGACCAGGTACGCCCAGATGCCGGCGATGTAGAGCCAGGCCCACTCCCGCAGCGTGAACACCGCGCCGAGGACGCCCATCAGCACCACGGCGGCGAGGAGGGTGCGCAGCGGATTGGCCCCGAGCCCGAACTTTCCGATCAGCGCCCCGCCCACCAGGATCCCGGTGAAGCCGACAGCGGAGAAGATCCCCCACAGTTCAACGGGGAACATCTCCAGGCCGTACGGGTCCATCAACGCCATGTAGACGCCGCCGATGAAGTTGTTGAATGTGGAGAAGAGGATCAGCGCGAACAGCCCCGAAATGGCCAGTACCGCGGAGAGGGAGCCGCGCAGGTCGAAGCCGCCGTGCGCATCCGTTGCCGCCGCCCGCACCTCCTCGGGCATGCGCAGGGTGAGCAGGTGCGCGAATGCAAGCGCGGTAAGCACCAGGGCGGCTCCGATGGTCCAGCCCATGCCCAGCAGCCCCACCGAGAGCCCGGAGAGCACCGAAGTGACAATGAACATCAGTCCCTGCACCATGCCCACCAGCCCGTTGGCGTTTGCCCGCCGGTCCGGCTCGATGAGGATGGTGACAGTGGTGGAGAGGGCGATGTTCCGCATGTTCTCCACCACGGCGCCGATCAGGATGACCATGACGAAAACCCAGAACCACGGCCGGGCCAGGTCCAGCAGCAACGACGAGGGGGTCAGCAGGAACATGACCCCGGACAGCACGAACATCACCAGGGTGAAGGCCGCGGCGAAGCGCATCACGGCCAGCTTGCGGTAGCGGTCCACGAAGGTGCCGAAGCTGATGCTGGAAAGGGCGATCAGCAGCATGTAGGCACCGCCCACCACACCGGTTGCTATGACGTTGCGCGTTTCCAGGTACAGCCAGAACGTCAGTGCAAACCAGAGGTAGCTGGTGGTGACGTTGGCGAGGGCGGTGTTCACCAGGATCCCGGTGAAGGTGCGGGAGCGCTGGGCCGGAGTGCGCAGGGAAGTGTCGACGGCGTCCGGATCAGTGAGGTGCAGGGCCTCCCCTACCCCTACCGGGACGGACGTGTCCGCTAGGTCCCCGCCGGGTCTCTTACCGCCGTCGGAAGCTGATGCGGCGCGCGGCCGGACCGGTTCCTGCTCGGTCATGCGTCCCAGTGTAGTGACGTCCTGCACTCATGGACATGGCCGGGGACGGGTCAGAGGTCAGCGTTTGTCGCGGTCGTTGAACTCAACGTCCAGTTCATAGTGGCGGAACTCGGTTTCACGGTCCGATTCGCCATCAACGACCATTTCGTGGTCGAGCTGGCGCTGGATGCGGCTGTCCAGGACCTGCAATTCGTTATCCGATACCTTTTCCAGGTCCTCGGGGAACTGGTCGTCCGGAGTGAGATGCAGCTTATCGTTCATTGTGCCCGCCATGTCTTCTGCCGTTACCTGGCTGCCCAGTCTATCGCTGCCCGGTCGGAGTGTCCCCCTTCTGCGGCACGGCAATGCCCCAGGGAAGCCCCGAGAGTGCTGTTGCCGGACTCCCTGCCCGGTGACAGGATGGCCGCATGGACATCCAGGTCCGACCCGCAACACAATTCGAGGACGTCAAAACCATAGTTGGGCCCAAGCGGCCGGACGCCAACGTGTGCTGGTGCCTGAGCTACCGCATCCCGTCCAAACTGAACCAGGCGCTGCGCGGGACCGAGCGCGGGGACCTGGTGCGGCAGTTGGTGGCGGAGGATCCCCCGCCGGGGATATTGGCGTACGACGGCGGCGAGCCGGTTGGGTGGGCAGCGGTCCACCCCCGCGCGGACACCAGTTTCGCCGGCAACCGGAAGATCCCGCATGTGGACGGCGCGGATGTCTGGTCGGTCTGGTGCATCAGGGTGCGGCCCGGGTACCGCGGCAGGGGCATCTCGCACCAGTTGCTGGCAGGCGCCGTGGACCTGGCCCGGAGCTATGGTGCCCCGGCCATCGAGGGCTATCCGGTGGACAACGGCGGCAGGAAAGTGGACCTCACCATGGCCTACGTGGGCACCCGGAAACTGTTTGAGGACGCGGGTTTCACCAAGGCGGCAGACACCGGGTCCGTTCTTAACGGCTTCCGGCGGGTGCTGATGCGCCTGGAGTTGCAGTCGAGCTAGACACGCCCCGGCACGTCAGGGTTTCTTCCACCAGCTCCCGGGCCAGCCCTCGTCGATCGCCCAGAGCGCCAGGAGCAGGGCGTCCGCTGTCATGAGTCCCGCAATTAGGTATGCCCACCCTGTAAACCAACTCATAGCAATCTCCTGACCCGGTAAACCCCCAGCCACTCGATTGCTCATAAGTGTGGCACTTAAAACGCCAGTACGGAACGGCCCCCGTCCGCAGTCCTGAAAAGCGCTTCCAGCCTGTGGTGCGCTTCGGTTTCCAACTTGAGCCGGCGGGTCAGCTTCTCCACCTGCTGGGACATCTCGGCGCCTACCGGAAGCCTGTCCCCCGGCCAGCTCCAGACTTCCCTCGATTCGGCCAGGGCTTCGGCCAGCGCGCTGGCCGCTGCGCGCACCTTCCGCCTGTGAAAGTAGACGCGCAACAAAGCGCGGCCCTTATCCAGGCCCTTGTCCAGGGCCGCGCCGGCGGCCGAACCGACTCCCGCCTGGTCTGTGATCTTGACTTGTCCCATGGCTGCACCTTCTCCGAGCCGTTCAGCCTCCCCGGCGGGTCGTCTTTGACCCTCGTCCGGTGGAAACTGCTGCCTGTCTTCGAGTGTCCCGCCCGCACCTCAACGTCCGGGCAAGCCGGTCCAAGGTTTTCCGCAAGATCGGGCAGCCCGGACGTTGTAGTCTCTTGACACCACAGCCCGGCTGCTCTTCAATATTACGTATGCTGAAATAACAGTTCCATGATGCGGAAGCCGTGCGACAGCCAGTTGCCGGCGCCGGGAAGTCCGGCCTCCGCATAGCCGTCACCATGGATGCCAGCAGATTTACCCAAGGAACGAGCCAGCATGAAGCTTGCCGAATTCAACAGCGCGGACCCGGCCCGGGCCGCCCAAACCCTGAGGCCCTGCATCGACGTCAACCGATGGGTGGATGCCATCACCGCGGGCCGCCCGTTCGCCAGCAAGGATGCCCTGCTGGCCTGGGCGTCGCAGGCTGCCAGCCCCTTCACCCCCGCCGAGGTGGAGTCCGCCATGGCGCACCATCCGCGCATCGGGGAACGTCCGACGGCGGCCACCACCGAAGCGTCCATGTCCCGTTCCGAGCAGGCCGGGGTGGATCCTGCGGACACGGCCCTTGCGGAAGCCCTGGCCCGCGGCAACAGGGACTACGAGGAAAAGTTCGGGAGGGTCTTCCTGATCCGCGCCGCCGGCCGAACCGCCCCGCAAATCCTGCAGGCCCTGAACGAACGGCTCACAAACTCCCATGCTGAAGAAGACACCATCGTGGCCCAGCAGCTGCGCGAAATCGCCGTACTCCGGCTTGAAGGACTGATCACCGAATGAGCGTCTCCCACATCACTACGCACATCCTGGACACCGGTGCCGGACGCCCGGCGGCGGGAGTCGCCGTCGTCCTTTACCGGAACGACGGCGGCACCTGGCGCCACGTGGCAGACTCCATCACCGACGCCGACGGCCGCGCCAAGGACCTCGGTCCGGAGCGACTGGAGGCCGGGCACTACAAGCTCAACTTCGCCACCGGCGACTACTACGCAGGCCTGCAGACTGCCACGTTCTTCCCTGAAGTGGACCTGGTGTTCGAGGTAACCGGCCCGGAGCACTACCACGTCCCGCTCCTCCTGAGCCCGTTCGCCTACTCCACCTACCGCGGCAGCTGAAGCCCTCGAAAAATGTAGGCTTGGTGCATGCCTACTGAACAACCCCCTGCCGAGCGGCGCGAAGTTACCGTCCGCCGCGCGCCCAAGTATGTGCCGTTCCTCATCCTCGGCGCACTGGTGGGCATCGCGGCGGCAGCGGTGGCGGCGTATGCAGTTCCTGAGAACCCCAGCTTCGACGCCGGCGCCGTCTTTGGGTTCTTCATGGTGCTGTTCGCGGGCGGCGGCGCCATCCTCGGGGCCGTGCTGGCGCTGATCCTGGACCGCCGCAGTGTCAGGCGGCAGCAGCGGGCCGTGGTGGAAGCCGTGCCGGACTCCGAGCCGGACACGGATCCCCAGCCGTAGGCCTGTTGCAGCGGGCCCGGGTCACAAACGGGCGGCCGGAAAAGTCCTACCCCATGTCGTGAGATAATCGACCAGTGGCACGCGGCGATGGAAAACTTTCCCATGATCTTCTCCCTGGCGAAAAAGGCCCGCAGGACGCTTGTGGCGTCTTCGGAGTCTGGGCACCAGGTGAAGAAGTAGCAAAACTTACCTATTACGGGCTGTATGCACTGCAGCACCGCGGTCAGGAGTCGGCTGGTATTGCCACCAGCGACGGCAAGCGGATCAACGTCTACAAGGACATGGGACTCGTCTCCCAGGTCTTCGACGAGACCACGCTGAACACCCTGACCGGGCACCTGGCGGTGGGACACTGCCGCTACTCCACCACCGGCGCAAGCCACTGGGCCAACGCGCAGCCCACCCTCGGCGCCACCAGCACCGGAACCGTCGCCCTGGCACACAACGGCAACCTGACCAACACCGCCGAGCTCAACGCCATGATCCAGGAACGGAACGGCGGCCAGCTCACCGGCGAAATGAAGCAGGGCAACACCTCTGACACCGCCCTGGTCACCGCCCTGCTGGAAGGCGAGCCGGGCAAGAGCCTCGAGGAAACCGCCACCGAGCTGCTGCCCAAGATCAAGGGCGGCTTCTGTTTCGTGTTCATGGACGAAGGCACCCTCTACGCGGCGCGCGACACCTACGGCATCCGCCCGCTGGTGCTGGGCCGCCTGGAGCGCGGCTGGGTGGTGGCGTCCGAGCAGTCCGCCCTCGCCACCGTGGGCGCCAGCTTCATCCGCGAGATCGAGCCCGGCGAGTTCATCGCCATTGACGAGCAGGGCGTGCGTTCCCAGCGTTTCGCGGAGCCGACGCCGGCCGGTTGCGTTTTCGAGTACGTCTACCTGGCGCGTCCGGACGCCGCCATTGCCGGCCGCTCCGTCTATGAATCCCGCGTGGAGATGGGCCGCCAGCTGGCCCGCGAGAACACGCAGGTGGCGGACATCGTCATCCCGGTCCCCGAGTCCGGCACGCCGGCCGCCGTGGGCTACGCCGAGGAATCCGGCATTCCCTTTGCACACGGCTTCGTCAAGAACTCCTACGTGGGCCGTACGTTCATCCAGCCGTCGCAGACCCTCCGCCAGCTGGGCATCCGGCTCAAGCTCAACGCCCTCGAGTCCGTGATCCGCGGCAAGCGCGTTGTGGTGGTGGACGATTCCATCGTCCGCGGCAACACCCAGCGGGCCATCGTCCGCATGCTCCGCGAGGCCGGGGCAGCCGCCGTCCACGTCAAGATTTCCTCCCCGCCCGTGCAGTGGCCGTGCTTCTACGGCATCGACTTCGCCTCCCGGGCCGAGCTGATTGCCAACGGCGCCACCATCGACGAGATCTCGCAGGCCATCGGGGCGGACTCGCTGGCCTACATCTCCGAAGACGGGATGATCGGCGCCACCCGGCAGCCGCGGGAGCGGCTCTGCACTGCCTGCTTCACCGGCAAGTACCCCATCGAACTTCCGGGTGCGGACAAGCTGGGCAAGAACCTGCTGGAGCGGACGGACCTCGGCGGGCTCAAGCCCTCGCCGTCAGCCCTTCCGGGCGCAACAGCGGCCCTCTCTGTTGATTCCCAGGAAGATCCCGCGGAGAAGTCCGGCGCCACCGGTTGCGATCCCGGACCGGACTCCGAGTTTGAAAACCTGCTCACCGACGCCGACCTCGTGCCGGAGATTCATCACGCGGTCACCACCCCCGACGCTGACAAGAAAGAGTCCGTATGACTTCCGCTGCCCCCGCCCCTGGCAACACCCCCGCTAACGCAGCCGGCATCACCTACGCCTCCGCCGGCGTTGACGTTGAAGCCGGGGACCGCGCCGTCGAGCTGATGAAGGACGCCGTCAAGGCTACCCACAACTCCTCGGTGATCGGCGGGGTGGGCGGTTTCGCCGGACTCTACGACGTCTCCAGGCTCCTGACTTTCAAGAAGCCGCTGCTGGCCACGTCCACCGACGGCGTGGGCACCAAGGTTGCCATCGCCCAGGCCATGGACATCCACGACACCATCGGGTTCGACCTCGTCGGCATGGTGGTGGACGACATCGTCGTGGTTGGCGCTGAGCCGCTGTACATGACCGATTACATCGCCTGCGGCAAAGTGGTACCGGAGCGCATCGCCGACATTGTCCGCGGCATCGCAGCAGCCTGCTCGGTCGCCGGCACGGCACTGGTGGGCGGCGAAACCGCCGAACACCCCGGCCTGCTGGGCGAGCACGAGTACGACGTCGCAGGCGCGGCCACCGGCGTGGTTGAAGCCGACCAACTCCTGGGACCGGACCGCGTGCGCGCCGGTGACGTGGTAATCGGCATGGCCTCCTCCGGCCTGCACTCCAACGGTTATTCCCTGGTCCGCCGCGTGATCAACCACGCCGGCTGGGCACTGGACCGCCAGGTCTCCGAACTGGGCCGCACCCTTGGCGAGGAACTCCTTGAGCCCACCCGCGTCTACGCCGCGGACTGCCTGGACCTGGCCCGCGCCTTCCCCGTCACCGGCACGGCCGCCGTGCACGGCTTCAGCCACGTCACCGGCGGCGGCCTCGCCGCCAACCTGGCCCGCGTGCTCCCCCAGGGCCTCGTGGCCACCGTTGACCGCAGCACCTGGGAACTGCCCGCCATCTTCAAGCTGGTGTCCGAACTGGGCAACGTGCCGCTGGCGGACCTGGAACGCACCCTGAACCTGGGTGTGGGCATGGTGGCCATCGTGTCCCCCGAAGCCGCGGACGCTGCAGTGACTCGCCTCAACGACCGCGGCCTGCCGTCCTGGGTCATGGGCACCGTCACCGAGGATTCGGACGCAATCCTCAAGTCCGGTCCGGACTACGTGCAGGGCGCCAAGGGCGTGGACGGCGGCGCGGTTCGCTTGGTCAACGCCTACGCCTAATAACCCCATCGAGTGCTCCGTACCGGCCCTTTTGACCCGTCAAAACGGCCGGTACGGAGCACTCGATTGCTTTAACCAGCGCCGGGAAAGGCCGCAGGAACCGGAAATCTGAAGTAAAACACTCACTTCCCTTGACTGCTAAGCATACTTAGCTTTAGGCTTGTAAGTGGAAGTGCAGCACAGAAGGTCACCGCGGGGTTTTCGAGAGCGTCATGCCCGCCCCGCACGAGTCCGGCGATAATTACCCGCTCGGTTGGACCGCCTTCCCCCGCCGATCCGGCGGATACCAAAAGAAGCAACCACAAAGACGTCCGGTACCTGCGCCGTGCAGCAGCACGGCATCAGGCAGTCCACACGCTTAATTGCGGACTGCCCGACAGGGGCACCAGGGCAGTTATCAAGGGAGCGAAAATCATGTCAGTTCTGAAAAAAGCCACTGCCGCAGCCGCTGGAAGCCTGTTTTTGCTGGGCGCCATTGCCGGACCTTCGCAGGCAGCGGACAACAACACGTTGAATGACGGCCTTGTAAACGTCACGATCGGTGACATCACCGTAGAAGATGCCGTTGACATCAACGTGGCAGCCAGTGTCGCAGCAAACCTTTGCGACGTCGCCGACATCGGATCGGTAGCAGTTCTTGGCGAAGCAGCAGACGCCACCGGCACCGAGCAGACGGTCTGCGATAGCGCCACCGGACCGGTCCGCATCGTCAATAACTAACAGCGCAGCGGACCGGATAAGAGGGCAAGCCTCAGCGCCTTCAGCGCACCGTCCTCCCTCCGGGTTTTCACTCGAGGAGCCCCAGCCATCGGCTGGGGCTCCTTTGTGTGCGCAGCCAGTCCCCGAACTTCTCACAAGACCTTAAATGCGAATGATTCTTGATAGCATGTGGCTTGACCCTTTGAAAGTCCTGCCATGAAATGACGCATCCATGCCTGCACCAGCCCTGTCCGTGACAGATCTTGCCCTCTCGCTCGGCACGCGGAGATTGGTGCATCCCCTGACCTTTTCAGTAGAGGCCGGTGAATGCGTCGCCCTGCTGGGAGCCTCGGGATCGGGCAAGTCCCTCACGGCATCGGCGCTGGCCGGCTCGCTTCCGGACGGGATCACCGCCACCGGGACGATCACTTTTGCGCCGGGGACGCCAGGGCCAACCAGGGCAGCCTTCATCAGCCAGGACCCGGCGACGGCCCTCAACCCCCTCGTTCCGGTCGGCAGGCAGCTCGCCATTCCGCTGCTCGCCGCAGGGTCCACCCGGGCAGAAGCAAGGACGGAAGCGGCCCGCCTGTTGTCACAGGCAGGCATAGGGGAACCCGCCCGGATCCTTCCGTGCTATACCGGCCAGCTCTCCGGCGGACAACTGCAGCGCGTCTGCATCGCCCTCGCCCTGGCCTGCGGCAGTCCCGTCCTGGTGGCGGACGAACCCACCACCGCCCTCGACGCCGTCACGCAACTGAAAGTACTTGAAACCCTTCGCGGCTGGGGAGCCGACGGCCGCAGCCTGCTCTTCATTACCCACGACCTCACCGCGGCCGCCGCGCTCTGCACGCGCGCCATCGTGATGGAAGCCGGCCGCATCGTGGAGCAGGCACCCATGTCCGAGTTGCTCCAAGACCCGCAACACCCCTACACGCGCCGCCTGGTAACGGCGGCCGCAGCATGATGGGGCCGCTCACTGCCGACAACATTTCCTTCACCTACCCCAGGCCCGGCTTCCGCAAGAAAAGGCCGGCAGGGACACTCCACAACATCAGCCTGCGCCTTTCACCGGGCACCAGCACGGCCCTGGTGGGGAGCTCCGGCTCCGGGAAGTCCACCTTGGTGCGGATCCTGCTGGCCCTGGCAAAGCCCGACGCCGGCACGGTCACCTTCGGTGCCCGTGCGGTCAGGCCCGGACCTGTCCGGTCCCTGCGCTGGTACCGGCAGACGGTGCAGTACATCCCGCAGAACCCGGCCGGTAGCCTCGACCCCCGGATGTCTGTTGCGCAGCTGCTGCGGGAACCACTAAGGCAGCTAAGGGTGGAAGGGAACCACCGGAGCCTCGTGGCCGACGCACTGGAACGGGTCGAGCTCCCTGCCGGCCTAATGGAGAGCCGCCCCGGCGAGTTGTCCGGCGGCCAGAACCAGAGGGTGGCCATTGCCCGGGCCATGGCAGTGCGGCCGGCCTACCTGCTGGCCGATGAACCCGTCAGCGGCCTGGATCTCCCCCTGCGGGATAACGTCCTGTCGCTGTTGGGCCGGCTGGTCCGCGAGGAAGGCCTGGGCCTGCTCCTGGTCACCCATGACCTCGGCACTGCTGCCAGGTTGTGCGCCACCACCGCCGTCCTTTCGCAGGGCCGCATCGTGGAGCACGCTCCCACGCACCAGGTGCTGGAAAACCCAGGCAGCCCCGAAGCCGCTGCACTGGTGCGCGCTTCATCAGCCCTGCAGTTCCCCTGCCATGCCCCGGCCGGTGTCCTGTGACGGCACTAGGGACTGCGGTGCCGACGGACACAGCGCCTCGCCCGTCCCCCGGCCTGCTCCTGGCAAGCCAGCTTGTTTTCAATATCGGCTTCTACGCCGTGGTGCCGTTCCTGGCCCTGGTTTTGACCCGGGACTTCGGCATGACCGCCACGGCCGTGGGAGTGGTCCTCGGCGCCAGGGTCTTCTGCCAGCAGGGGCTTTTCCTGGTGGGCGGAATGGTCACAGACAGGTGGGGCCCGCGGCGGGCCATGCTGGCGGGCTGCCTCGTGCGCATTTCCGGCTACCTCACCCTGGCCATGGCCGGCAGCTTTGCGCTGTTCCTCCTGGGGGCAGTCCTCACCGGGATGGGCGGCGCGCTGTTCTCGCCGGCGCTGGAGTCCCTGCTGGGGAAGGCGGAAGAACGACGACGGAACACCGGCGGGAAGGCGGCGGGACTTTTTGCGCTCCTCGCCATCTGCGGAGAAATCGGAGCGGTGGCCGGGCCCCTGCTGGGGGCCCTGCTGCTGGGCATTTCCTTCAGCTGGGCAGCGCTGGCGGGGGCGGCGGTGTTTGCCGTAATGACCATGGTCCTGTGGCGCAGCATGCCCGCTGAAGATTCACGACCGGCGCCGGACATGCTCAGGGCCGCGGTCCCCCTGCGGGAAGCCGTCCCGCGCGCAGATGGAATCACCGGGATGCTGCGGGAGAGGCGCTTTGTGGCTTTCGCGGCCCTGTACAGCGTCAGCCTCCTGGCCTACAACCAGCTGTATTTCGGCCTCCCCGTCGAACTGGCCAGGACCGGGGCGGGAGCCGGCGCGCTGGCCGGCCTGTTCGCCGCCGCCTCGGTCCTGACCATTGCGCTGCAGCTGCCCATCTCCCGGTTGACCGTCCGGATGGGTCCGGGACGCGCGCTCACCACCGGCTTCACCCTCAAGGGCCTGGCCTTCGCCGGAATGGCCCTGCTGGCCCAGTCCCCTGCCGTCGGCACACTGCAGCTCCTGCCGGCACTGCTGCTGGTGGCGGGGCTCTGCCTTGGGCACATGTGCGCCGGTCCGGTGGCCATGCCGCTGGTCCTCGACTTCGCCCGCGGCCGCCGCTCCGGCATCTATTACGGATTCCTGGCGAGCATGGGCGGGTGCGCTGTCCTGCTGGGCAACCTCGTCCTGGGGCCGCTCTACTCAGCGGCCACCCACCCGGGCGCCGCCGCCGCCTTGCCATGGGCGGTAATGGCGGCACTCATGGTGATTCCCGCCGTCGGACTTCCCGGGCTCCTGCCACCCACACGGTCAACCCCTGGCACCTAACACGGTCCCGGCCCCGGCCAGTTCCCTCCACCACTCATCGAAACAGGTATCAACGTGCCCATAATGCGACTGGAAACCCACCTCATGACGCTTACCGCCGTCCTCCTCACGGTCAGCCTCACCGGATGCTTCGCCGGCGGCGGGCATGCCGCAGGCAGCGGAAACGGCGAGCGCCGCATCAAACTGGCGATGCTCCAGCCGCCGCGTTCGGGACTGTCGCCCCTCAGCGATGACGCCTTCAAGCTTTCACGCTGGAAGACAGCGGAGACCCTGGTGGAACTGGACAGGCTGGGCGAGGCGCAACCTGCCCTGGCAACGGAGTGGCTGCAGGTGGACCGGACTTCCTGGCGTTTTGTCCTGCGGGACAGCGTGGAGTTCCACGATGGAACCGCCATGACCCCGGTGGAAGTCGCTGCCTCGCTGACTGCCGCGGCGCAGGGCAGCCCCAAGCCCAGGATCCTGGACGGCGTGGAACTCACCGCCCGGGCGGAGGGCTCAAACGCGGTCATCATTACGACGGCGGCACCGGATCCGCTCCTGCCCCAGCGGCTGTCCAGCCCGCAACTGGCCATCCTCGCGGCCTCGGCATATAAGGACGGCGGTGTGGTCAGTCCCGTGAATGCGGGCACCGGGCCTTACCGGCTGGTTTCCGTGGAGGGCACATCCTCGGCCCGGCTGGACCGCTTCGACGCGTACTGGGGCGCGCAGGCGGAGGCCGACGGCGTGGACGTCCAGTTCGTCCCGGACGGCACCGCCCGGGCAGCAGCCCTCCGGACCGGCGACGCGGATGTTGTGGAAGCCATCCCGGTGGGCCAGGTGGCCCGGATCGAACCCGGGCTGGTGCACGAGGTGCCCATGCCGCGGACCAACACGCTGTACCTCAACACGGCGTCGGGCCCCTTCGCGGACCCGGCCGTCCGCGCCGCAGCCCGCGCCGCAATTGACGCCGGCACCATCGTGGACCGGGTCTATGAAGGGCGGGCAGACAAAGCCGCCGGGTTGCTGGGCCCGGCACTCCCGTGGGCAGCCGGGCAGCGGGAAAGCGATGAGTACGCAGCAGCCCTGGCCACCCGGGCGGCCGCCACCGCGGTCAGGGGGACCGCCATCCGGCTCGGCACCTTCACGGACCGCGCCGAGCTGCCCGAGGTCGCCGTCCAGCTTGAGCAGCAGCTGGAAGCCGCAGGATTTTCCGTGGAGCAGGATGTCCGGGAGTACCAGCACATCGAGGCTGACGCGCTGGCAGGGAAGTTCGATGCCTTCATCCTCTCGCGTGCCACAGTGCTGGATTCGGGCGACCCGGTTGCCTACCTTTACAGCGATTTCTCCTGCACCGGATCCTTCAACATCTCCCAGTTCTGCGACCCCCGGGTAGACGCAGCCCTGGCCACGGCCGCGGGCATGCCTGCCGGTCCGGACCGCCGCGCCGCCATTGCCGCCGCCGAAAGCCTCATCCTTGCCCGGGACGCCGCCATCCCGCTGCTCCACGAACGCGTCATCCAGGGTGAATCGGCACGGGTGGCCGGGGTGGAGCGGGATCCGCGGGAACGGGCCCTGATTACCAGCCGGACCGGGATCACGGGCGGCGCGCAGTGAGGTCCGGGATGTCCGCTGCAGTCAAAGTCACCGTGTCCCGGGTCCTCGCCCTGCTTGGCCTGGTGGTGCTGATCGGGATGATGCCCTGGCTCTCGGGCCGCGGCGCCGAATACACCGTCCTGCGGGCCAGGTACGCGGACCGGGAGCCCACGCCCGAGGCACTCGCCGCAATCCGCGCCGAGCTCGGCCTGGAGCAGGGCCCGGCGGCCATGCTCCTGTCCTGGGTACAGGGGATCTTGGCCGGCGACCTGGGCACGTCCTGGATCAGCAGCACACCCGTGGGACCCGGCATCGCGGCGGCGCTGGGCGTCTCGGTGACCCTGATGGCGTTCGCCATCGCGTCCGCGGCACTCGTGGCGCTGCTGGCCTGCGCGCCGGCGGTAGTGGACGGGCTGCGGGGGCGGCGCAGGCCGGCGTCGGGCGCCCTGTCCGCTGCGCTGACATCCCTGCCCGAGTTCCTGCTGGCCGCCGTGCTGCTGGTGGCGGGTGCCATCTGGCTGCGGTGGTTTCCGCCCTTCGGCTGGCAGGGCCCGGAGCATGCGGTCCTGCCCGCCCTTTCGCTCGGAATCCCGGCCGGCGGTCTGATCGGGCTGCTGGTCTCCGACGCCGTACGGGCAGCGTTTGCCGAACAGTGGGTGGCCACGTGGCGGATGGCCGGGGCCGGGCCTGCGCTGCTGGCCGCAGCGGTGCTCCGCCGGGCGCTTCCCGCCGTGCTCCCGCAGGCCGGCCTGGTCCTGGTGGGGCTGACCGGCGGTGCAGTGGCAGTGGAAAAGGTATTCGCCATTCCAGGGCTCGGCCGGGCGCTGCTGGGCGCGGCCAGCGCGCAGGACGTCCCCACCCTGCAGGCCGGCATGCTGGCACTGATGGGGTTCGCCCTGCTGGTGGGAACGCTGACGACGGCGGTGCGGCACCTGCTGATCGGGCCCGCGGTCCGCTTCGGAACGCTTCCGCTTCCCGAGCCCCCGCGGTCAGCGAACCGCCGGCATCTGGCCGCGCCGGCAGTGGCCGGCCTGGCCCTGCTCCTGGTTGCCGGGGCCGGGCTGCTGCGCGACCCCCTCGCCTCGGGGCATGCCAGGCTGGCGCCGCCCGCCTGGACACTCCCCTTCGGCGCCGACGCCAGCGGCCGGGACCTGCTGGCACGGGTGGGGCACGGGGCCGTGGGAACGCTGGGGACAGCGCTGGCAGTGGTGCTTGCCTGCCTGGCTGTGGGAATCGCCGTCGGACTCTTTCCTCTTGCCGCCACGGGACCCCTGGAGGTAACGAACGCGGCCCCGCCCATCCTGGCCGGCCTTGTTGTTGCTGCGCTCACCGGCCCTTCGGCACACGGCGCGGCCCTCGCCGTGGCCGCCGTGAGCTGGGCGCCCCTGGCGGCGCACACTGCGGCTTTGGCCCAGGAAGCAAGGGCGCAGCCGTATGTGCGCATCCTTCCCGTCCTCGGGGTGGGCAAGGCACGCATCATGCTCCGCTACATCCTCCCGGCGGTGGCCGCCCCGCTCCTGCGCCATGCGATGCTCCGGCTGCCCGGAACGGCACTCGCGCTGGCGGCTCTCGGGTTCCTGGGGCTGGGCCCGCAGCAGCCCTCGCCGGAGTGGGGACTCATTCTGGCCGAGGGCATGGGCTATGTTGAGCGTGCCCCGTGGGCAGTCCTGGCACCCGCCTCCGCACTGGTCCTGGCGTCCGTAGTGGCAGTGGGACTGGCTGGCGGAGGGCAGCAGAAAGCCCGCCGCCTGCACCGTTGAGGTGCGGGCAGCGGGCCCAATAACTGAAGTCGGCACCTTGGGACACCAGGTTCCAAAGGGCCGAAAAAGAAGCGCCGCACTGGTCCTGGGACCAGGATCCATAGCTGATCCGTTAGTGCTGCGGCGTCACAGGGCTGCCCGGTAACGGCAACAGCACCTTGCGACAACTAGCCGATCCGACGGGTGTCTACCTCGTCGTCGTCTTCTTCCAAATCATCCGCGTACTTATCCACATAAGCCGAATAGTCCGGTTCAACCGGCTCATTCGCGTAATGGCTCGTGGCACGACTGCTTGGGCCCGTCAGCTCACGCTGAAGTGCCGAGTAGTCAGTGTTCGGGGAGTAGTACTTGATATCCCGAGCCTGCTTGGTAGCTTTTGCCTTTTGACGGCCGCGCCCCATGGCGTGACCCCCTTTTGTACTTGGACCGGAGGTGGTCACCTTGGCTATCGGTGAGGCCCCGGAATGTTTGGTCAATTTGTCGTACACCTAGATTACATGCTTTCGACTGCCCCCGCTTGCCACGAACGGCCCCCGCAGGTGGTTTGCGTTACCATTCACGGCCCCGAGCCGCAGGTTTCCGGCTTTTTTCTTCGGTAGAGTCTCTTGGACAACTGCTGATACAGGCCGCAGACCGGCTGCCCGCCGCGGAGAGAACGCAGGAGGACCCATCCCCGTGAACCACCAGGACGTCCCGCCGAAGCCCTCCTCGCCGCCCACGGCCGGGCTGCCCCGCGTGCCTGCCCCTGCTGCCCGGCCGGTCCTGCACCCGCACATGCAACCGCAGGACGGTGCGGCGCCGAGGTCCAGGCGGGTGAGGCGGCGGACCCTGTGGATAGCGTTCTTTGTGGCCGTCCTACTGGCCGTAATCGGCTCGCTGGTATGGCTTGCCCTGTGGCTGAACTCCAACCCGGACAGCAGCACTTCCCGGGGCCAGGTTCCGGGGGTGCTGGAAACCACGGTCACGCCACCCGCAACGCCGCTGCCGCTGCCCCGCGAGGGGGTCCAGCCGGCCGACTATGCGCTGGGCGACTGCTTCAAGGACTTCGACCCCGAGTCGCTGTCCTCCACCGTGGTGCCCTGCGATACCGGGCACTCAGCCCAGCTCGTGGCATTGTTCCGCTACCCGGAGCGCGGCTCCTATCCCGGCGCCGAGGCACTGAAGGCCAAGGCCCTGGAAGCGTGCCAGGCAGCAAGGCTGGGCCCGGCCGCCAACGACTACGACTTGAACTTCGAGCGCAGCTTCCCCAGCACCACCAGCTGGGAATCCGGCGACCGCAGGGTCGACTGCTATGTGACTGCCCCGGGCGGCAATGTGATCAACGCAAGCGTGCTGCCCTAGCGGCCAAACCGCCCTGGCAGCACGCCTGCGTTTTGCCCCCGCTGGCCTCAGTCCTTGCGGCGGACGGACAGGCCGCTGCCGCCCAACGGCGCGGACGGGAGGCCCGTTCCGGCCGCAGTGAGTTCCTCAAGGTCCGCCGCCGTGTCCACCAGCACCGTATCGCCGTCGCTGATCTCACCGGCCAGGATGGCTTTCGCCAGCCTGTCGCCGATTTCCCGCTGCACCAGGCGGCGGAGCGGCCGGGCGCCGTAGGCGGGGTCGAACCCGGAGATGGCGAGCCAGGCCCGGGCGCCATCCGTGACTTCGAGGGTCAGGCGGCGCTCATGGAGCCGGCGTCCGAGTTCGTCCACCTGCAGCTCAACGATGCGCGCCAGCTCCTCCACGGTCAGGGCATCGAACAGCACAACCTCGTCCAGCCGGTTCAGGAACTCGGGCTTGAAGGATGCGTTGACGGTGGCCATGACGGCGTTCCGCTTGGCTTCGGCGTCCAGGGACTGGTCCACCAGGAACTGGCTGCCCAGGTTGGAGGTCAGCACCAGGATCACATTGCGGAAGTCCACCGTGCGGCCCTGCCCGTCGGTGAGGCGGCCGTCGTCGAGCACCTGCAGGAGGATGTCGAACACCTCCGGGTGCGCCTTCTCCACTTCGTCCAGCAGCACCACTGAGTAGGGACGACGGCGGACGGCCTCGGTCAGCTGCCCGCCTTCCTCGTAGCCCACGTATCCCGGAGGCGCCCCCACAAGGCGGGCCACGGAATGCTTCTCGCCGTACTCGGACATGTCGATCCGCACCATGGCGCGTTCGTCGTCGAAGAGGAAATCAGCCAGCGCCTTGGCCAGCTCGGTCTTGCCCACGCCGGTGGGTCCCAGGAAAAGGAACGAACCCGTGGGGCGGTTGGGATCGCTGATCCCGGCACGCGCGCGCCGGACGGCGTCGGAGACTGCCGCGACGGCCTTCGACTGGCCGATGAGCCGCTTCCCGAGCTCCGCCTCCATGTGCAGCAGCTTCTGGCTCTCGCCCTGCAGCATGCGGCCGGCGGGAATGCCGGTCCAGGCGGAGATGACCTCGGCGATGTCCTCAGCTGTCACTTCCTCGGCCACCATCTGGGCGGTCTTGTCCACCACGGCGGCTTCCGCTTCCGCAGCAGCGGTCAGCTCGCGTTCGAGCGCCGGGATTTCCCCGTAGAGAATCCGTGAAGCAGTCTCCAGGTCACCCTCGCGCTGGGCCTTGTCCGCAGCCGAGCGCAGCTCGTCGAGCTTGGCTTTCAGGTCGCCCACCCGGTTGAGTCCCGCCTTTTCAGCCTCCCACCGGGCGTTGAGGGCGGAGAGTTCCTCTTCCTTGTCAGCCTTGTCGGCGCGGAGCGCCGCCAGCCGCTCCACCGAGGCCGGGTCCGATTCCCCGGTCAGGGCCAGCTCCTCCATGGTGAGCCGGTCCACCTGGCGCCGCAGCTTGTCTATCTCCTCCGGGGCGGAATCGATCTCCATCCGGAGGCGGGACGCGGACTCGTCCACCAGGTCGATGGCCTTGTCCGGCAGCTGGCGCCCCGAAATGTACCGGTTCGACAACGTGGCTGCCGCCACGAGGGCGGAGTCGGCGATGGACACCTTGTGGTGGGCCTCGTAGCGCTCCTTGAGGCCGCGGAGGATGCCGATGGTGTCCTCTACGCTGGGTTCGCCGACGTACACCTGCTGGAAGCGGCGCTCAAGGGCGGCGTCCTTCTCGATGTTTTCGCGGTACTCGTCCAGGGTGGTCGCGCCGATCAGCCGCAGCTCGCCGCGGGCCAGCATGGGCTTGAGCATGTTGCCGGCATCCATCGAGGAATCACCGGTCGCCCCCGCCCCCACGACCGTGTGGATTTCATCGATGAAGGTCACGACCTGGCCCTCGGAGCCCTTGATCTCTTCAAGAACCGCCTTCAGCCGCTCCTCGAACTCCCCGCGGTACTTGGCGCCCGCCACCATGGAGCCCAGGTCCAGGGAGATGAGGGTCTTGCCGCGCAGGCTTTCGGGCACGTCGCCCGCCACCATCCGCTGCGCCAGCCCTTCCACCACGGCGGTCTTGCCCACTCCCGGTTCGCCGATGAGCACCGGATTGTTCTTGGTCCGCCGGGACAGGACCTGGATGACCCGCCGAATTTCGGAATCCCGGCCAATCACAGGGTCCAGCTTGCCGGCCCGGGCCATTCCGGTAAGGTCCGTGCCGTACTTCTCAAGCGCCTGGAAGGTGTTTTCCGGGTCCGGACTGTCCACCTTGCGGTCGCCGCGGACACCCGGCAGGGCGGCGAGCAGCGCCTCATGGGAGGCGCCGGCGTCGCGCAGCAGGCGGGCCGCGGCATCATTGCCCGCGGAGAGCCCGAGCAGGAGCACCTCGGTGGAGACGAACGTATCGCCCAGCCGGTCGGCTTCATTCTTGGCGTTCTGGATGGCCTGCAGGGCGGGCCGGGAGAGCTGGGCCTGCTGGCTGGAGCCGCCGGAGGTGGCCGGCAGGGCCTTGATGGCGCTGCTTGCCTGGACGCTGACCGAGTCCGGATCGGCGCCGGTGGCGCGCAGCAGAGCCACGGCGACTCCTTCGCGCTGGTCCATCAGGGCCTTGAGCAGGTGCGCGGGCTCCACCTGGGGGTTTCCGGCCGTGGAGGCGTTCATGGCCGCAGCCGACAGAGCCTCCTGGCTCTTGGTGGTGAATTTGACGTCCAAAGAGAGCTCCTTCCGGGGGCAGTTTTCCTAAGTTGAGTGTACTACGCTCAACTTTCCTTTGGGGATCCTTTTCCGGGACTGTTTGCCTACAGCGAAACAGCTCAAGGGCTGCGGCGGAAGGGGCAATCGACCCTATCTGCCTCCATCGCTGCTGTTCACATCCGCCGCCGCGCACTCTACTATCGGCCTGTGGCCGGGGGCAGCGTGCCGCCGGCGCAGTCAAGAGGGGACAATCCGTGAAAAAGTTCGTGGTTCTTTACGTCGCACAGCAGTCAGCCCAGGCCCAGATGGCGGAAAGCTCGCCGGAAGCCGCGCAGGAGGGCATGAAAGCCTGGATGGAATGGGCCGGACGCGCCGGTGACGGCATCGTGGACATGGGGAGTCCGCTGGGCGCCGGAACGGAAATCACCGCAACAGGGGCCGCTGAAGCCCCTGCGGGGGTGGCAGGTTACGGGATCATCCAGGCCGACGATCTTGCCGGTGCCCAGGCGCTGCTGGACGGCCATCCGCACCTCATGATGCCCGGGGCCAGCATCCAGGTCTACGAAACCCTGGACCTTCCCGGCATGTAGGGCGGCGCACAGTTTCCTCCTACAACGGGTAGACCGAAACCGCTGTCGCCTTCACCACGAAGTGCACCGGCAAGCCGGGAACCAGGCCGAGGTCCGCCGAGGCCGCGGGAGTGATGTCCGCCGCGAGGCTTCCCGCCCTGACCCGGATGAAGTCGCCATGCGGTTCAAGATCGGTGACGGCCACCTCGAAGGAATTCCGCGGGCTTCCGTGGGCATCGGTGAGGAACACCGAAACGGACGACGGCGGGAACACGGCCACAGCTGCCTGTCCCGGGGGGATGGGGTCCTCGCTGTGTCCGGCTATGTGCCGGCCCCGGCTGGTCAGGATGCCGTCACCGGCGAGCGTCCCGGGAACAAAGTTGAGCCCTGCCAGCCCGGCCGCGAAGGCGCTCCGGGGCCGTTGCAGCACCTGCCGTGTGGGGCCCTCCTCTGCGATGCCCCCGTTTTCAAGGATCACCACCCGGTCCGCCAGCATCAGCGCGTCCAGGACATCGTGGGTGATGATGAGGGCCGGCCGGTCCGCGAGGACATGTTTGAGCAGCCGCCGCAGCAGCGGGGCCGAGTGGATGTCCAGCGCGGCCATCGGTTCATCGAGGAGGAGGAGGCCGGGATCCGCGGCGAGCGCCCGGGCCACGGCAACGCGCTGGGCCTGCCCGCCCGAAAGCTCCCCCGGACGGCGTGCTGCAAGGCCTTCAGCTTCCACCTGTGCCAGCCACTGCAACGCCCTGGCCCTGGCCACGGGCCTGGGCGCACCCGCGCTGCGTGGACCGAAGGCCACGTTGTCCGCGGCGTTGAGATGCGGGAAAAGCAGCGGTTCCTGCGCCAGCAGCGCCGTCCCCCGGCGGTGGGGCGGGGTCCACTGGTTCCGTCCGTCCCCCACATGGAACAAGGTCCGGCCGTTCAGCTCGGCCCGTCCGCTGTCCGGCCGCAGCAGCCCCGCAATGACGGAGAACAGCGTCGACTTGCCGGCACCGTTAGGTCCCATCACCGCCACGGTTTCAGCGGGCCCCACGGAGAAGGCGACGTCGAAACCGCGCTCCGCCACGGCTGCCTGGAACGAGAACGTCACGGAACATCCCCGCCCGCCGCGGGAGCCGGCGTCGTCCGCTCTCCGGACAACCGGAGGGCGGGCGTCCTGCCCGCCGGGCGCCGGTACGCAAGTGCCACCACTGCGACTGCCACGGCCACCAGCACCAGGGAAAGCGCGACGGCGGCGTCGGGGTCCGTCTCCCGCTGCAGGTAGATCTCCAGCGGCAGCGTCCGGGTAACCCCCTGGAGGCTGCCGGCGAACGTGAGGGTGGCACCGAATTCGCCCAGGCTCCTGGCGAAGGCAAGGACCGCGCCGGAGGCCAGGCCGGGCAGGACGAGCGGCAGCGTGACGCGGCGGAAAACGGTCCCGGGCGATGCACCGAGCGTCGCTGCCACCGCCTCGTACCTGTGTCCGCCGGTGCGCAGCGCGCCTTCCAGGCTGACCACCAGGAACGGCAGGGCCACGAAGGTCTGGGCCAGGACCACGGCCGTGGTGGAAAACGCGATCTGCAGCCCCAGCACCTCAATCGCGCCGCCCAGGAGGCCCTGCCGGCCGAAGGTGTACAGGAGGGCAATGCCGCCCACCACGGGCGGCAGGACCAGCGGGAGCAGCACCAGCGCGCGCAGGAGCCCCAGCAGCGGGAGCGCGCCACGGGCAAGGACCACCGCCAGCGGCACGCCGAGCACGACGCACAGGGCAGTGCTGGCCGCCGAGGTCCGCAGGCTCAGGCCCAGCGCCGCAAGGGCGGACTCGGAGGTGACCAGCGGAACGAAGTTGGCCCAGTTGACGCGCGCCACGATGGCCGCCAGCGGCAGGACCACCACCGTGGCTGCCAGGACTGCCAGCGCGTACAGCCAGCGGGGGATGCCCGTATACGCCTGGCGCCCGCCTCCCCTTTGCCGCCGGTTGGCCTGCTGCCGGCCGGACGGCTGCCGGCTGGACTGCCTGCCGGTCACGTGCTGCCCATCATCTGCTGCCCGCTGCCGGCCCAAACCCGGCGGCTGCGAGGACTTCCCTGCCTTCGGGGCCTGCCACAAGCCCCAGGAACTTTGCGGCAGCGGTCTTGTTGCGGCTGCCGGCAAGCGTTGCGATGGGGTAGGTGTTCACCGCTGCGGCCGACTCGGGAAAGGGAACGCTGTCCACTTTGCCGCGGGCCGCCCGGACGTCGGTGACGTAGACGAGTCCGGCGTCAGCCTCTCCCGAGCTGACTTTGCCCAGGACATCGGCCACGGAGTTTTCCTCGCTGACCGGGCTGAGGTCCGTCCCCGTCTGCTGTTCGACGGCGGCCGCGGCGGCCCCGCAGGGCACCTGGCGGGCGCACATCACAAGCTTCGTTCCGCTCCTGGCCAAGTCGGCGAAGGATCCAATTCCTGCCGGGTTCCCTGCCGGGACGGCGATGGCCAGGGTATTGGTGGCAAAGTCCCGCGGTTGGCCGTCCACCAGGCCGGCGTCCTGCAGCCTGGCCATGTTGCTGGTGTCCGCCGAGGCGAACACGTCCGCGGGAGCGCCCTGGCTGATCTGGGTGGACAGGTCCGACGAACCGGCAAAGCTGAGGGTGACGCCGGTTCCGGGGTTCTCCTTTTCGAACCGTGCCGCGAGCTCGGTAAAACTGGCTTTAAGGGAAGCAGCGGCGAAAACGGTCAGTGTTTCCCGGCTGGTTCCCTGGGCGGCGTTGCCGCCGTCGCCGGCAGCACCGGTGCCGGCACAACCGGCGAGCAGGGCCGCCAGCAGGATTCCCGCCAGCAGGGCTCCGGCCCGCCGAACCGGCGTCACGCGGCTCCCTTTCCCTGCGGCGTTTCGATGATGACCGTGGTGGCCTTGACCACGGCGGTGGCCACGGAGCCGAGTTCCAGTCCCAGTTCCTTGACGGCCTCGCTGCTCATCAGGGACACCACGCGGAAGGGCCCGCACTGCAGCTCCACCTGGGCCATCACACTGTCCGCCTTGATGCCGGTGACGAGGCCCACGAAGCGGTTGCGGGCCGAACTGCCCGTGTGGTGCGGATCGGCCGGAAGCTGCGCCAGCTTCTGTGCGTGCCGCGCCAGTTCCAGGCCGTCCACGGCGAGCCGGCCGGCGTCGTCCTTCCGCGGCGTCAGGCTCCCGTTCTCGGTCCATCGCCGGACGGTATCGTCACTGACGCCCAGGAAACGGGCGGCCTCCGAAACGCGGATAGTAGGCATAGCCCCACTCTAATACGCATTTGCGGATTCAAGAGCTCCTCGGCGCCGCATTTCAGGATTTCGCCCTCCTGGAAGGAGCAACCGGCTCGCGCAGCTGCGCAGCACTAGACTTCCCCCATGGTCCTCTACATCGACCCGCCCCTCTGGCCTGCGCACGGAACGCACTTCTCGCACCTCATTTCCGACGAATCTCTGGCGGAACTGCACGCGTTTGCGGCTGCGGCGGGTGTCCCCGAACGGGCCTTTGACGGGGACCACTACGACGTTCCGGAGCGCCGCTTCGATGACCTCGTGGCGGCCGGCGCCGTTCCCGTGGAAGGACGGATCCTGGTCCGCAGGCTCATTGCCAGCGGCCTGCGCATTCCTGCCCGGCAACGGAACAAATCGCTCAAGGTGCCGCTGCTGAACCGCTGGAACTCGATCATGCCCGGCCATGACGCCCTCTTCCTGGACCTCCTGGACCGGTGGAGCGAGGACCACCGCCACTATCACGGCTGCACGCACCTGCTGGCGGTACTCGAAGCCCTCGACCTTCTCACCGATCCCGACGACCCGCCGCGGACAGTCCTGCTGGCGGCCTGGTTCCACGACGCCGTCTACCGCGGCATAGCCGGCCAGGATGAGGAGGAGTCCGCGCGCCTCGCCGAGGAGCGCCTGCACGGCGCCGGCCTTCCGGAAGCGGAGGCGGCCGAGGTGGCACGGCTTGTCAGGCTGACATCCGACCACTGCCCGGAAGAGGGGGACCGCGACGGCGCCCTCCTGTGCGATGCCGACCTGTCCGTCCTGGGCGGGGACCCGGAGGAATACGCCAGGTACGTTGCTGCCGTCCGCAAGGATTACGCGCACATCGGCGACGCCGACTTCGCGGCCGGGCGCGCCGCCGTCGTGCGCCATCTGCTGGAACTGGAGCCGCTGTTCCACAGCGGCAGGGCAAGGGAGCTGTGGCTGGCTGCCGCGCACCGCAATTTGAAGGGCGAACTGGCGTGAACGCACCCACCTCGAATTCCCGCCACACGTTCACTGCAAGTGCCGCGCACCGGCAACTGCCCTACGCGGTCCGGGTGGAGTGGGGGCTCGACGGCGGGAGCACCTTAACGTCCGGCGCGGACCTTGCCGTGGTGGTTGACGTCCTCTCCTTCAGCACCTGCGTAAGCGTCGCTCTGGACCGGGGCGCCGCGGTCCTTCCTTTTCCCTGGAAGGACACCGGCGCGGAGGATTTCGCTGCCCGCCACCGCGCCCTGCTGGCCGGGCCCAGGGACGGGGGCGGGCTCAGCCTCTCCCCCGCAAGCCTTAGGGCTGCCGGTTCCCTGGAGCGGGTGGTCCTGCCGTCCCCCAACGGTTCCGCGCTCTGCCACGAACTGGCGCGCACAGTTCCGTTGCTGGCCACCGTGTGCCTCCGGAATGCCGCAGCCACCGCGGACTGGGTGGCGGCCAACCTCCCGGAAGATGCAGTGATCGCAGTGGTTGCGGCCGGCGAACGCTGGCCGGACGGCACCCTCCGGCCGGCCGTGGAGGACCAGATTGGGGCGGGGGCATTCATCGCGGGCCTGGTGGCCGCCGGCAAGGGCGGCTACGAGGCCGAAGACGGCAGGCACGGATACTCGCCGGAGGCTGTGGCTGCGATGGCCGTCTTTGAGGCCGCCGAGCCCCGGCTCCGGGAGATGCTGCGTGGCTGCTCGAGCGGCCGTGAGCTGACCGGGGCGGGCTACGGTGCCGACGTCGATATCGCCGCGGAACTGGACGACAGCGACGCCGTGGCCATCATGGCGGGCGGGGCGTTCAGCCCCCGCTGACGTTGCCTGTGTTCCGCGCCGTTCCGCCCTGGCGTCCTAGCGGTAGGAGGACACGAAGGGCTGGGTGGTGGGCACAATCTGCTTGCCCAGCGGCATCAGGGACACCGGAATGAGCTTCAGGTTTGCGATGGCCAGCGGGATGCCAATGATGGTCACTGCCATCGCAAAGGCCGTGACCACGTGTCCAATGGCGATCCAGATGCCTGCCACCAGCAGCCAGATGACGTTGCCCAGCAGCGAGAACACGCCCGCACCGCCGGGTTTGTCCACCACCGTCCGGCCGAAGGGCCAGAGCGTGTACGCAGCGATCCGGAACGACGCGATGCCCCAGGGAATGGTGATGACCAGCAGGCAGCAGATGACCCCCGCGAAGAAATAACCCAGCGCGAGCCAGAAACCGCCGAAAACCAGCCAGATGATGTTGAGCAGTGCCTTCATCCCTCCATTGTGCCCCGGGGGCCGGGGCAACGGGATGGGGGCCTGCCCTGACCGGCCCCTGAATCCGCGGCTAGACCGAAGCAGCAGCTCCCTTGGCCGCCTGCACGAAGGCGCTGACCTTGGCCAGGTCCTTGACGCCGCGGGACGCCTCAACACCGGAGGAAACATCGACGCCCCAAGCGTGCGCCGCCGTGGCGGCCTGCGCAACATTGGCGGCGTCCAGCCCGCCTGCCAGCAGCCATTTACGTTCCTGCAGCACGGGGATTTCGGCCACGGACGCATAGTCCCAAGCCTCGCCGGAGCCGGGGACGGCGGCGTCGATCAGGAGCAGGTCTTCCCCCCAGTCCTCCAGCTCCTCGGCTGCGGCACCCATGGTGACGGCCCTGACCAGCTTCATGCCGGCGTCGTGCACCGTGGCCACGTCCCCGCGCGAGCGCCGGCCGTGCAGCTGGATCCACTCCAGCCCGGCTGCACGGGCGATGGCGAGGGCGTCGGCAACCGGCTCGTCACGGAACACGCCGATGGGCGTAACCCCGGCCGGCACTTCGGCCAGCAGCGCGGAGGCCTGGGAGGGCGAGACCACGCGGGGACTGGCCGTGAGGACGAAACCCACCGCGTCGGCCCCTGCCTCCGCGGCAGCGCGGATGGATTCCGGCGTGCTGAGGCCACACACTTTGACGAACATTCCCGGCTCCTTAGGCTGTTTTCGTGTTGTCCCCCCGCAGGAGAGTAGCAGGGATGGATGGGAGCTGCCGATACCGGCAGGCAGGCCAACTAGGCTGGGCTGATGGAGATCATCCGCTTCGCAGACCGCAAGCCCCAGCCCTGGCGCAACGGCGGCGGGGTCACGCGCCAGATCGCCGGCCATCCCGACGCCGCCTCCCTCCAGGATGCCGGGTGGGACTGGCGGGTCAGCATCGCCGAGGTCACCAAAGCCGGGGACTTCTCGCCGTTCCCTGGCATGGAGCGGGTACTGACGGTGGTCGAGGGCGAACTCCTGCTCCTGACCGTGGACGGCGCTGAGCATCCCCTGGAGAAGTACCGTCCGTTCCGTTTTCCCGGCGGGGCCGCCACCTCCTGTGCCCTTCCCACGGGAGATGTCAGGAACCTCAACGTCATTACCCGGGCCGGCAGCTTCAAGGGTTTCACGTCCATCATTGAGATTTCGAAGAAACGTGCCCACCCGCTGTTTGCCGGCCAGTTGGGGATCCTGCTGCAGGGCCAGGCCACAGCCTCGGACGCAAGCCATGAACCCGAGGCCCTGGGCCGCTACGACGCCGTGGTGGGCTCGGACAGCGCGTCCCCGGAGATCCTGGGCCGCGGCTTCCTTGCCGTCGTGTCCATCGACCAGGTCACTGGCTCAGACTGAACGAGCCCACCTGCACAACAGTGCTGCTCCGGCGGGCCTCCTCTGCGGCGAAAACGGCTGCGTGGCTGACCAGGGACTCCTCCAGTCCAGACACCACCGCCGACCAGTCACCGGTGGCCAGCGCAGCCACCCAGGCCTGCACCAGGCCGCGGTCGCCGCCCTCGTGCTTTTCCCCCTGGACCCGCGGCGCGGCAGCGGGGACCGGGTGGACAGCGGTTGTCCCGGTCAGGAAATCGAAGACTGAGATGGCTTCGGCTTCCACGTCGATCTCCCCATGGCTGCCGAAGATCCGGGTGCGCCGCGGGCCGACGGCGGTGAAGGCCGTGGCCGTGAAGGCGGCAGTTGTGCCGTTTTCGTATTCAATGTTCACCACCTGGTGGTCCACAACGTCGTTGTCCGAAAAATAGACGCAGCGGCCATAGGGGCCGGTTGCCAGGGCGTGCAGCAGCGACTCTGGCGTGCCGCCCGGATCCACCACGTCCGCGAAGTATGCCCTCGCGGGGTCAGCCCTAGCCCCGTTCAAGGGGCGGCCCGCACCATAGATTTTCAGCGCGGAATAGGGGCAGCGGGGCTCGGCGGGGCAGTCGATGCAGCGGCGGGCCGCACCCTCCGGCGCCCCTTCGGGGCGGAAATGGGCCAGCGTTCCGAAGGACGACACCTTCAGTGGCCTGCTCCCGATGATGAAGGACAGCCAGTCGACGTCGTGCGTGCACTTGGCAAGGAGGAACGGACTCGAGTCTTCCTCCCGGCGCCAGTTTCCGCGGACGTACGAATGCGCGAAATGCCAGAAGCCCACGGGCTCCAGGTGTTGGACGGAGATGATCCGGCCCACCGCCCCGCCCAACAGCAACTCCCTGAGGAGCGCTGTCAGCGGGGTGTAGCGCAACACGTGGCAGACAGTCGCGGTGGCGCCGCTTTCACGGCCCAGGCGTTCCAGTTCTGCGCAGCCGGCGGGGTCGACGGCGACGGGCTTCTCCAGGAGGATGGGGTAGCCGTGGGCTGCGGCGGCCGCGAACGGACCCCCGTGCTCCCGGTCAGGCGTGGCGATGATGATGCCGTCGGCCGGCAGGCGGTTCTTGAGCATTGCCTGCCAGTCCTCGAATACGCCTTCCGCCGGCACTTTCAATTCGGCCGCCAGGCGGTTGCGCAGCAGCGGGCGCGGCTCGGCCAGGCCCGCAATGACGGCCTGTCCCGTGGCAACGGCGAGCCGGGCATAGGCTGCGCCCCTCGCGCCTGCACCTGCGATGAGGAGCCGCACCGGGTGCCCTTGCGCCGGCACGGCGCCCACTGATCAACCGTTCCCGGGATCGGCAAGCCATTCCAGCGCCACGGCGGCTGTCCACGACTGGTCCATGCTGCCCAGCGGTTCGCCGGTGAAGGGTTCGTAGTACTCACCGAAGTGGCCCTCCATCAGCTGGGCGAGGGAGGCCTCCCGCAGCTGGCGGTAGCGCTTCTCGTCGCCGCGCCTCCGCAGGCAGTGGGCCAGGTACCAGTTCATCACGGGCCATACGGGTCCGCGCCAGTACTGGCGGGGCTTCAGCCCTTCGTAGGTGGTGGACGTGGAAGCCGGCAGCGGGAAGGCCAGGCGGGGGTCGCCCGTCCAGTCCGGCCCTTCGAAGACTTCCAGTTGCCGGTCGAGGAGGGCCTGGTCATTGGTGGAAATGAGGGGCGCGAATCCGGCCATGGTGGGAGGTCCGATCCACTCCCCGGTCAGCACGTCCCGGTCGCGGGCGAGTCCGGTCCTGCCATCCACCGTCGCGTCGACGCCGTCGCGGAATTCCCTGGCCCATTCCCGCAACCGGGGCGCCTCCTCCGGCAGTCCGAACTGTTCCGCCAGCACGGCCAGGTCCTCGTTGGCCGCGGCGTAGATCGCGGACATAAAAACGTCCTTGACCTGGAAGGCCATTACCCGGGGCAACTGCGCGTCGTCGAACCGTACGTCTGCCATCTGTTGCACCAGCCAAAGGTAGCGGCTGTACTCCTCGTCGCTGGGGCGCTGGCTGTGGTCCTTGACCTTCTGCGTGTCCGTGCGGACGAACGGCTCCATCTCCCCCGGTTTGACCCTGGAATACGGGCCGTCGAAGCGGGGGGAGTTGTCCATCCCGGACTCCCAGCCGTGGTAGATGGTCAGCAGGCCCGAGCCGTCCCCGCCGCGGGCGCTCCGCAGCCAGGCGTGCCAGTCGATCCATCCCGGCAGCGTCCGGCGGGTGAATTCATCGGCGAGCCTGGCATCCTCGCCGCCCGCCGCCGTCGCCCTTTCCACGATGCGGCGCAGCATGGTGGCATGTACCGGCGGCTGGCAGATGCCGCTGGACTGCACACCCTCCGGCGAGGCCCCGCGGGTCCCCCACCGCTCGACGTCGGGGAAGTAGCCGGGGACGTCCGAGAAGACGATGTGCGGGATCATCCCGCTCTTCCACTGGGCGGCCAGCAGGTAGTCGAGCTCCCGGAGGGCCCGTTCGACGCTCACGGTCGAAAGTCCGGCGGCGACGAACGCGGCGTCCCAGCTCCACATGTGCGGATACAGGTTCGGTGCAGCCGTCACCATGGTGCCGAGGTCGTTGGCTGCCAGGACGTCCCTGGCACGGCGCCCGAGCTCCTCGAGGTCCCTGATCGGATACGTGTCCGGGCTCATGCCGTGAGCCCGAGCTGGGTTTCCGTGTCGAAGAACCGGATAGTTGCCTGGTCGAACCTCAGGCCAACCTTCTCCCCCGGGGAAACCCGTACGGTGGAGGCAACCTGGACCTTGATGGTCTGTCCGCCCAGGTCCACGGTCAGCAGCGTTGCGTGGCCAAGCGGTTCCACCACTTCCACGGTGGCGCCAAGGGTCCCCGGGGCTCCCCGCTGCTCAATGTAGATGTTTTCCGCGCGGATCCCGACCATCACGGGAAGGCCGCCGGACCGGGCCGCAGAGCGGGCCAGGAATTCAGGCGCCTCGGTGCTTTGGCCGGCGACTTCCAGGGCGCCCTGCTGCGTCACGCGGCCCTCGAGGAAGTTCATTGGCGGCGAGCCGATGAATCCCCCGACGAAGCGGTCAGCCGGCTCCTCGTAGACGGTGATGGGATGCCCCAGCTGGGCTATCTGCCCTTTCTTCATCACGGCCACCCGGTCTGAAAGGCTCATCGCTTCCACCTGGTCGTGGGTCACGTAAAGCGTGGTGGAACCCAACTGCTGGACGATCTTTTTCAATTCCGCCCGGAAGTCGAGCCGCAGGAGGGCGTCCAGGTTGGACAGGGGCTCGTCCATGAGCAGCACGTCCGCGTCCATGACGATGGCCCTGGCGACGGCGACGCGCTGGCGCTGCCCGCCCGAGAGCTGGGCAGGGTAGCGGTCCAGGTAGGGGGTGAGCTGGAGCAGGTCGGCCGCCCAGGCGACCTTCTTCTCGAGTTCATCCCTAGGCACCTTCTTCATGACCAGGCCGAACCCGATGTTGGTGCGGACCTTGCGGTGCGGGAACACGGCGTAGGACTGGAACACCATGGAGAGGTTCCTGTCCTGCGGGGGCAGGTACGTTACATCCCGGCCGCCGATGGAGATGCTCCCCTCATCCGGGAAGTCCAGCCCCGCCACCATGCGCAGCAGGGTGGTCTTCCCGCAGCCGGAGGGCCCGAGGAGCACCATGAACTCACCCTCCGCAACCTCGAGGGACACGTTGTTCGTGGCCAGCTCGGTGCTGCCGGGGTAGGTCTTGTGGAGACCCTTGATGGAGATGTCAGCCATGGGACAGCCTCTCTGGAGAGCACTAGCGGATCGTGGAGCCCCACATGTTTGTGAGGTAGCGGCGCATGAAGAAGATGAAGATCAGTGCCGGAATCACCAGCAGGAAGCCGCCGGCGAACCGGTAGGCCAGCGGCGACTCGGCCAGGGAACTAAGGACCTGGGCCGGCAAGGTGCGCTGGTTCAGGGTGAGGATCGACGCGCCGAGGACTTCGTTCCAGGACATGACGAAGGTAAAGATGGACGCCGCCGCGATGCCGGGGATGGCCATGGGCATGACCACCTTGAGGAAGGCCTGCACGGGGCTGCAGCCGAAGATGCGGGCAGCTTCCTCGACGTCGCGCGGCACGCCCAGGAATACCGAGGACGTGATCAGGATGGTGGTGGGCAGCGCCAGTGCGGTGTGGAGCAGGACGACGGCGAGGGCGCTGTCGTACAGGCCCGTCTGGAGGAACAACTGGGCCAGCGGCACGGACAGCACCACGATGGGCAACGCACGGGTGAAGAGCAGGAAGAGCTGGTAGGGGTCCCGGCCGGGGAAGGCGAAACGTGCCACCGCGTACCCGGCGGGGACTCCGATGATCAGGGAGAGCAGGAGGGTGAAGATGCCCACCTGGACGGAGTTGATGAGCCCGGGCAGGATGCCCGTGGACTGCAGGAACGTCTGCATGGTCTCGAGGGAGAAGTTGTTCGGAATAAAGCTCAGGGGGAACGTCTGCAGGGCCGCCCTGCTGGAGGTGGCGGACAGCGCGATGAGGTAGATGGGGAGCGCCATGAAGAGCGTGATGACGATGCAGCCCACCTGGAGCAGTACCCGGTTCCTGCGCCGCCGTGCCAGCGGCCTGCGGTCCACTTCCGGCTGCGGCCGCGAGTCCGGGGCCGTTGTCTTGTTGGTGGTGGCGTGGCTCATCGGGCGGCCTCCGATTGGTCTCTCAGGAGCTTGAGGTAACCGACGGCGGTCACCATGGATACCGCCATGACCACCAGGGCCAGGGCCGAGGCCACGTTGGCGTCCTGCAGGCCGGTGTACCACCGGTAGGTTTCACCGACCACCAGCGGAAAGTTCTGGCCGGTGAGGGCAAGCGCCACGGCGAAGGTCTGGAACGCGAGGATGGTCCTCAGGATCAGGGCCGTCTGGAGGCTGGGACGCAGCAGCGGTAGGGTCACGTGCCAGAGCCGGTCCCAGAACCCCGCGCCGAAGACGCCGGCTGCCTCCTCGTAGTCCTTGGGGATGGACTGCAGCCCTGCCACCACGATCACGAACACGAGGGACGTGGCCCGCCAGACCTCGGCGATCAGCACGGCCATGAACATCGAGGCGTAGTTGTCGTAGGCGAGCCAGGAGACCGGTTCAAGGCCTACGGAAGCCAGCACGGAATTGAGGTATCCCCGGTCCGTGAAGACGGTCAACCACACCAGGCCGGCGGCAAGGTCGCTGACGGCCAGGGGTATGGCCCAGATGTAGAAGTACACCGACGAGCCCCGCGGGTTTGCCCGGATCAGCAGGGCCATGGAAAGCGCCAGGACGAACTGGATCGGAATCATCACCACGATAAGGAGCAGCGTGTTGCCCACGGAGGACCAGAAGTAGGGGTCCTGCGCCATCCGGCTGAAGTTCGCGGTCGTAAGGCCTTCGGGGCCGCCGAACGCCTGAAGGATGCCGCTGACCATCGGCCAGCCGAAGAGCAGCGTCATGAAGATGATGGACGGGGCAATCAGCAGCATTGCTGCCGACGTTCCGCTCCTGCGCGGCCGGCCCCGCGGCGCTGCAGGCCGGGGCTTGGCGGCCGCCGGAGCGTCGGGGGCTGCCATCAGGCGACCTTACATGGGGTCTGTTTGGGATCGGGCGCCCAGCAGGGGACGTTGAGGCTGTCCATGATCTTCGCGAGTTCCGCACCCTGCCGGTCCAGCGTCGCCTTCACGTCGGCGTTGTTCAGGCAGATTTCCTGGAAGCAGTTCTTGAAGAGCTGGGAAACCTGCGGGTCTTTTTCTCCCAGGCCGACCGGCGGCAGTGCGAGCAGCGCATCGGAGGCCTCCTGCTGGGCCTTGACTGCCTTTGCCTCAAGGGCCACGCCGCCGGGAAGGTCGCCGCCGACGTCCGTCTTGACAACGGGGAAGAAGGAATTGGATTTCAGTGTCTCAATCTGCGCCTCGGGCTTGGACAGGGCCTTGATGAGTTCGAAGGCCTTGTCCTTCTCGGGTGAACCTTGGGGCACTGCCATGCCGCCGACGATCAGCAGGTAGCCCTTGCCCTTCGGACCGGACGGCGCCGGCACCATCAGCCACTCGTCGGGCTTGTCCTTGACCGCGGTGATAAGGCGGGCCACATGGTCCCAGGCCACCAGGACCTCGCCGTTGCCGAGCGGTTCCTGCATGAAGTCGTAATTCGCGGAGGCCGGGTTCATGTTGGCCCAAAGCTCCCGCATATAGGTCCAGGCCGTGACGGCATCCGGGTTGCGGAAGGTGGTGATTTGTCCGCCAGTGAAGCTGGGGAGGAGGAAACCCTGGTAGAAGCGGTGGTGGAGGCCCTTGGGCCCGGCCGGAAGGCCGAAGACCGGCCGGCCGTTCGCTGCCTTGGCGGCCTGCGCCCATGCCAGGTACTGATCGTAGGTGAGCTTGTTGACGTCGGCTCCCGACGGCAGCCACTCAAGCGCCTTCTTGTTGATCGCCAGCACATATGTCGCCTGGATCCACGGAATGTACCGGGGAACGTCCGTGCCCAGCTTGGACAGCTCCTTCAGGTCGTCTGAGTATCCTGCCGAGGACAGGTCCTTCATCAGGGAGCTCAGGTCCTCCAGCTGTGAGGCGAAGGGAACGAGGTCGCCGTGCAGGCCTCCTGCAATTCCCACCTCCACCTTCCCTGCGGCAAGCTGGGATTTCAGGGTGGTGTTGAAGATGCCGGTGTCAACGGGGTTGTAGGCCACCTTGATATCCCCGGCGAACTTCTTGAGCGTGGCTTCGTACTTTTGCCGCTCCTCCACCGGGGAGAACTGGGTGGAGAGGAAGTTGACCGAGCCAGCCCCTCCGCTTCCGCTGGTATTCACGCCGCAGGCCGCGAGGAGGGGGCCTGTGGCCAGGGCCAGCAGGCCTCCTTTCAACAAGGTCCGCCGGCTGACGTCGAAGTGAGCGAGATCGGACATGGGAGCCTCCTGCTTAAAGGGCAGATAGTATTTTTGTCTGATGATCGATCATAATTGTGTGATCCAGACCACGTCAACGCCCCGGCTGCAGGACAGCCTGGTCCACTTCAGAGGGAGCGAGCAGCATGACCCAGCAGAGGACGCTCGTCGGGGGCTCGGGCCAACCTCCGGTAGGGCTTGCCACAAGTGCCGGCCATGTACTCCAGCTGCTGCGCTCGAACGCGGCAGGTTACAGCCGCGCGGAGCTCCTGGACATCACGGGCATGGCGCGGTCCACCCTCTATGAACGGCTCGACGCGCTTTTTGCCGCGGGCCTGGTTTACGAATCCACCCCAATCCATGCGCAGCGCGGCAGGCCGCCGCGCGCCCTTCGCTTCGATGACCGCAACAAGCTGGTCCTCGGCATCGAGATCGGCCACACCCATGCGGGGATCCACCTCCTGTCCCTGAGCCGCGAAATCGTGGGCTCCGCCCGGCTGCCCATCGACATCACGCGGTCCCAGGAGGACGTGGCCGGCCAGGTCATCAAGGAATCCCTCCGGCTGCTCGACGGGCGGCAGCCCGTGGGGGCGGGAGTGGGACTGCCCGCTCCCGTGGACCCGCTCCACCGGCTGGGGCTGGAGCGGACTGTCCTTGCCCACTGGGACCTCCTGCGCCTGCAGGAGGTGATGGAGTCAAGGCTGGACTGCCCGGTCCTGCTGGAAAATGACGCCCGCTCGATGGCCGTCGGGGAGGTCCGGGAGCCGCTGGAATCCCTCGTGGCTGTCAAAGTCAGCACCGGCGTCGGCTCCGGCATCATCGTCGGCGGCGCCCTGGTGCGTGGCGCCCACGGCGCCGCCGGGGACATCGGGCACGTCCGCATTCCCGAGGCCGCGGGCCGGCGCTGCCGCTGCGGCAGGGACGGCTGCCTCGCCGCGGTGGCCTCGGGGCGGGCGCTGCTCGCCGATCCGAAGCTCTCCAGCTATGGGACGCTGCGGCAGCTTGTGGACGCCTGTGACAGCAATCCCGCCGTTCGCTCCGCCGTCGCGGAAGCCGGAAGGGTGCTGGGACGTGCGCTCGCCGCGACCGTGGGCACGCTGAACCCGGGGCGCATCGCCATTGGCGGGCTCGTCGGAGTGCTCCCGGACTTCCTGGGCGCCTGCCGCCGGCAGATCCTGGACGACGCCTTCGAACCCTCCTTGGTGGACCTGGAGATTGTGCCGGCGGACAGCAGGACCGCCACGGCCATTGGACTGTGCAGGCTGGTGGAGGAGAGCCTCTACGCGCCGGAGCGTGTTGAACAGTTGCTGGTGCAGCGGGCCGGCTGAGAAGTGAAGCCTTCCCACACTGGCCACGCCCCTCGGCCGTCCCTAGACTCGGGCTATGACCACTTCAAACTTCAATGCCCTCCTGTCCACCCAGATCGGCAATGAGTTCACTGCCTCGCAGCAGTACATTGCCGTGGCCACCTGGTTCGCCAACCAGGACCTCCCCCAACTGGCCAGGTACTTCTACCGCCAGTCCGTGGAGGAGCGGAACCACGCCATGATGATGGTCCAGTACATGCTGGACCGGGACATCACCTTCACCATCCCCGGCGTTCCGGCCGTCCGCAACGACTTCGCCTCCGTCACCGAGCCGCTGGCCCTGGCCCTGCAGCAGGAGAAGGAAGTGACCAAGAACATCGAGGACCTGTTCCGGGCGGCCCGTGGCGAAAATGACGCTTTGGGCGAGCAGTTCATGCTCTGGTTCCTCAAGGAACAGGTGGAGGAAGTCTCCTCGATGACCACGCTCCTGAACATCGCCGAGCGCGCGGACAACCTGTTCGACATCGAGAACTTCATCGCCCGGGAGACCATCGGCGACGGCGGCCGCGATGCTTCCGCTCCCGAAGCGGCGGGCGGCGCGCTCTAACCCCCGCCTGGCCCAACTAAGTAGCGCTAAGTGTCGTTTTGGAGGGTCATAACGACACTTAGCGCTACCTAGTTGGGGTGGGGGGAGGCGGTGGTGAGGTTCGGCACCACTGGTGGCCCGCCGCCGTCGTGCGTTGCTACGCTGGAAACCAAGGCTCTGCACCCGAGCCTCCGGACGACGGTTCAGTACCCGGCACACGACAAGACTGGCCAAAGGATCCCGTATGTCGTGGCTGATACTCATTCTTTCCGGCGCCCTTGAAGCCGTCTGGGCGGCAGCCTTGCACCGCGCCTTCCAGGCTTCCGGACGCCGCCGCATCGCTCCGGCCGCACTCTTCCTGGTGTCCGCCGCGGCAAGCACCGGCGGCCTGGCCCTGGCCATGCAGTCCATTCCCACCGGCACGGCCTACGCCGTGTGGGTCGGCGTGGGCGTGGTGCTGACCTCCGCCTACGCGATTGCCACCAGGGTGGAGCGCCCGACGGCGGCACGCCTCCTCCTGCTGTCCGGCATCGCCGTGTGCGTGGCGGGCTTGAAGGTGGTGGCGTGATGCTGCAGCGCAGGGTTCCCTGGGTGGTCCTGCTGGCCTCGGCGGCCCTGGAAGCCGTGTGGGCCACGGCCCTTGGCCTGTCCTACGGCTTCAGCAAGCCGCTCCCCACCATAGTTTTCGCCGTTACGGCAACGTTCAGCATGCTGGGACTGGGCTGGGCCATCCGGCACATCCCCCTGGGCACCGCCTACGCCGTGTGGGTGGGGGTTGGCGCCGCCCTGACCGTCGGCTGGGCAATGGCCACCGGCGCGGAAGCCTTCAGCGTGCTCAAAGTGGTCTTTATTGCGGGGATCGTTGGCTGCGTTGCCGGCCTGAAGGCTTTGCCGCAGGACCGGTAGAACCGCGCAGCACCAGGTCGGATGCCAGGACCACCGGCGAGTGCGTGGACTGTTCACCGGCAAGCTCGGCAGCGAGGGCATGGACCGCAGCGTGGGCAATCGCGGCGGCAGGCTGCCGGAGCGTTGTCAGCGGCGGATCGGTGAGGGCCATCAACGTCGAGTCGTCGAAACCGACGATGGATACGTCTTCGGGCACGCGCAGGCCCCTTGCCCGGGCGGCACGGATGGCTCCAAGGGCCATGACATCGGAAGCACACACAATCGCCGTATGGCCAGAGTCGAGGAGTTCGTTGGCCGCGCTCTGGCCGCCTTCCACGGTGAACATGCTCGTGGCCGTGTGGGCCTCGGGGTTGTCCACGCCCAGGAATTCGGCGAGCGCCGAGCGGAAGCCGGCGAGTTTCTGCCGGCTGGGGATGAAGCGGTGGGGACCAATGGCCAATCCCACTTTGCGGTGTCCAAGGCTGGCAAGGTGCTGGACAGCGGTGCTGATCGCGGCTGCATCGTCATTGGACACCGAGGCCGCTCCGAGTTCCGGGCGGGGGCCGTTGACCAGCACGAAGGGGATTCCCCGGCCGCGAAGGCGGTGGTAGCGCTCGAGGCTCGCCTGCCCGTCAGCGTGGGCACTGCAGATGAAGATGATGCCGGCGGCACCCTGCGCCACGAGCATCTCGATGTATTCGTCCTCGGAACGCCCTCCGCCGGGCAGGGCGCAAATGACGGGAAGGAAGTCCTCCTGGGAGAGCAGGGAGACCACGGCCTGGGCTATGGCGGGAAAGATCGGGTTGGCCAGGTCCGGGACGATGATGCCCACCTGGCCCTTTACGTCACTGCGGGCCCGGTCGGGACGTTCATAGCCGAGGTCGTCCATGGCGGCCAGCACTGCCTGCCGGACTTCCCGTGAAACGCCCTTGCGCCCGTTGACCACCCGGGACACCGTGGCGATGCTGACGCCGACCTTCCGCGCCAGGTCTTCCAATTTTGGACGTTCGGTTGCGGCGGGTGCCGCCCCGCCCCCGGTCATGCTCATGTGGCTCCTTCACCGGAACAGGAGTCCGGACGTCATGGTGCTTTCAAGTGTACGGACAATTGGCTGCCCGGATCATGAAAACGAGACGTGAAATTTTCAGCAAAAACATTGACGCTATGTGAAAGGAAACTTAGGCTCGTGGATACCCCCGCTCCTCACCGCTGACGGCCGGGGCGTCTTCAAGGAAGGTCTTCCATGACTCATCACTCCACAAAATCCGGGCCGCCTGCTGCCCTCAACAGGAAACTCACCGCAGCCCTGGCCGCGGCCTGTGCCACGCCTCTGGCCCTGGGGAGCTTCGCCCTCCCGGCATCCGCGGACCACACGGCCGCACCCCAGGCGGTGGCACTCGTTGGCTCGCTGCAATCGGAAATCGGCTGCCCCGGGGACTGGCAGCCGGACTGCGCGGCCAGCCGGCTCCAGCCCGTTGAGGGCTCGGCAACGCTCTACCGCGCCACCTTCGATATCCCCGCCGGCACCTACGGCATGAAGGTTGCCCTCAACAATTCGTGGGACGAAAACTACGGTGCAGGCGGAGCAGCCGGCGGCGGCGACCTTGTCCTCAACGCCCCCGGCGGCCCTGTCACCTTCACCTACGACCACGCCAGCCACACCCTCAGCGACGACGTCCCCGAGGCACTCGGCGCCGAAGCCGGCGCGCACTGGCTGTCAGCGGACACCATCGCCTGGCAGGCCCCCGCAGCCGAGGGGACAACCTACCGCCTCTACAGCGCGCCCGACGGCGGCCTGGCGGTGGCGGACGGGCAGGTCACCGGCGGCAGCTACACAGCACTGGAAAAACGGCCGGCGCACTGGAGGCAGGGCTGGCGGCCAGGTACCCCCACTTGGCCGGCTATGCCTCGCTGCGGATGGCGGAAGGTGACGCGGCCGGCGCCGGCGAACTGCTCAAGGGCCAGCTGCTCGTCGCTTCCATCGGTGCCGACGGGAAGGTCACGGCAGCCACCGGAGTCCAGGTCCCCGGCATTCTGGACACCCTGTACCGCGGCGCGGCGGAACGGGAACTCGGGCTGGCGTGGAAGGGCAACCGCCCGGAGCTGTCACTGTGGGCGCCGACTGCCCGCAGCGTCACAGTCCACACCTACGCCTCGGGCTCCGGCGGCGGGCCCGTCTCCAGCCGCCCCATGGAACCGTCCCGGGACGGTGTCTGGTCCGTGACCGGAGACAAGGACTGGAAGGGCGCCTACTACCTGTACGAGGTGGAGGTCTTTGTGCCGGAAACCGGCAAGGTTGAGCGGAACCTGGTTACCGATCCCTACAGCGTGGGCCTCTCAGCCAACTCTGAGCGCAGCCTCTTTGTTGACGTGGAGGACAAGTCCCTTGCCCCTGACGGCTGGAAGAAGCTGCAGAAGCCGGCACTCAACAAGCCGGAGGACCTCTCCCTCTACGAGCTGCACGTCCGCGACTTCTCGATCACGGATTCCTCCGTCCCGGAAACACACCGCGGAACGTACAAGGCCTTCGCAGACCCGGACAGCGACGGCATGCGGCGCATCCGGGAGCTGACCGCTGCCGGCATGAACGCCGTCCACCTGTTGCCCGTCAACGACATCGGCACCATCGAAGAGCGGCGCGGCGAACAGCTCGAACCAGGATGCGACCTCGCGGCCCTCCCCGCGGATTCGGAGGAACAGCAGGCATGCATCGCGGAAACGGCGGCCAGGGACGGGTTCAACTGGGGCTACGATCCCCTGCACTACACAACCCCTGAAGGCTCCTACGCCACCAGCCCGGACGGAACCGCCCGGATCACCGAGTTCCGCGAAATGGTGGCCGGCCTCAACGCTGCCGGTGCGCGCGTCATCCAGGATGTGGTCTACAACCACACCTCGAGCGCCGGCCAGTCCGGCTCCAACAACCTGGACCGGATTATCCCCGGCTACTACCACCGCCTGAACGCCGCCACCGGATCCCTTGAGACCTCCACCTGCTGCGCCAACACGGCCACCGAAAACACGATGATGGGCAAGCTCATGATCGATTCCCTGGTAACGCTTGCCAAAACCTACAAACTGGACGGCTTCCGCTTTGACCTCATGGGCCACCATTCGAAGCAGAACATGCTGGACGTCCGGGCAGCGCTGGATGAGCTGACCCTCGCCAAGGACGGCGTGGACGGCAAGAACATCACGCTCTACGGCGAAGGCTGGAACTTCGGCGAGGTGGCCAACAACGCCAGGTTCGTCCAGGCCACCCAGGAGAACATGGCCGGAACGGGCATCGGCACCTTCAACGACCGGCTGCGTGACGCCGTCCGTGGCGGCGGGCCCTTTGATCCCGACCCCCGGGTCCAGGGCTTCGCGTCCGGCCTGTTCACCGACCCCAACAGCTCCCCGGCCAACGGCACGCCGGAGCAGCAGAAGGCAAGGCTCCTCCTTGCCCAGGACCTGATCAAGGTGGGACTGACCGGCAACCTGAAGGACTACTCCTTCGTTGACCGCACCGGAGCCACCGTCAGGGGCTCCGATGTGCCCTACAACGGGGCACCCGCGGGCTACACCAGCGATCCGCAGGAGGCGGTCACCTATGTGGAGGCGCACGACAACGAGACACTGTTCGATGCCCTCGCCCTGAAGCTGCCGCAGGACACTCCCATGGCGGAACGGACACGGATGCAGACCCTGGCGCTCAGCACCACGGCGTTCAGCCAGGGGATCTCCTTCTGGCACGCGGGCGGGGAATCCCTCCGCAGCAAGTCCCTGGACCGCAACAGCTACGACTCGGGTGACTGGTTCAACATCCTTGACCACACGGACGGCACCAACGGCTTCGGCCGCGGACTGCCGCCCAAGGCCGACAACGAGGACAAGTACCAGTACCTGCGCCCGCTGCTGGCGGACCCCGCACTGAAGCCTGCACCCGCCGCGATCGCTGAAGCGCGCGGTCGGGCGGCTGAGCTGCTGCGGATCCGCAAGAGCACGCCCCTGTTCCACCTGGGTGATGCCGGCCTGGTGCAGCAGAAGGTCTCCTTCCCTGCCGCAGGGCCGGACCAGGCTCCAGGCGTCGTGGTCATGCACATCAACGATTCCGGGGGTCCGGACGTGGACAAGGACCTGAGCGGGCTGGTGGTGGTGTTCAACGCCGCCGACGAGGCTGTAACCCAGGCTGTTGCCGGAACAACCGGTACCGCCTACAGCCTGCACCCGGTCCAGGCATCGGGCATCGATCCGGTGGTCAGGACGGCCACCCACAATCCGGCCACCGGGACCTTCACCGTCCCGGCCCGCACCGTAGCGGTGTTCCAGGCCGGCTAGCCCACCCCAAGCAAGCCCGGCTGAAGAGCCCGCTGCTGAGCCTCCCCGCCTTCAAGGACGGACGACGGCGTGCCCGGCGAAACGCCGTCGAACGTTGCCGTCCCGAAGCCCAAGGCGGGGAGGCTCAGCGCATGTCCGGGCGCCGGGCAGTCTAGGCTTTTGCCATGGACTCCCCCGAGATCACCCATGCCATGGACGCCCTCCGGCACCGGCTGGTTCCCCGGACGCGCATCATCCTGGGCATCGTCGGAGCGCCCGGCTCGGGCAAGTCCACCTTCGCGGCATGGATCCGGCAGCAGTTCGGGCCCGGGCAGGCCGTGGTGGTCCCCATGGACGGCTTCCACCTGGGCAACGCCATCATTGACGGCACGCCGCTCCGGCAGCGCAAGGGGGCCATGGACACGTTCGACGCCGGCGGGTACCTTTCGCTGCTGGACCGCCTGGCCCGCCGCGACGAGCCGGTGGTTTACGCACCGGAGTTCCGGCGCACCCTGGATGAACCCGTGGCAGCCTCCATTGCGGTGCCGGCGGAGGTGCCGCTGGTCATCACGGAGGGCAACTACCTGCTGATGGAGCAGGGACCCTGGAAAGGCATCCGCGCCCGGCTGGACGAGGTGTGGTTCGTGGACACGCCGCCGGCGCTGCGGCTGGGCCGGCTCGTGGAAAGGCATGTCTCGTTCGGGATGGACCGGCAGGCGGCGGAAGCGTGGGCAGCCGGTCCTGACGAAGCCAATGCCGTGCTGATCCTGGCCACCCGGCAGGCGGCGGACCGGGTGATCCCCTGGGATTAGGCCGTGCCGCGATTGTGAATATTTGAACCTGAACAAGAGCAAACGAACAGGAGAACCCATGGCTTCCACAGTTGGACTGGGCGACGGCCTCAACGTCAGCCCCCTCGGCTTCGGCGGAATGGCGCTCACGCCGGTCTACGGGGAGGTGGACCCGGAGGATGCGCTCCGGACGCTGCATCACGCCGTCGACTCCGGTGTCAGCTTCATTGACACCGCGGACATCTATGGCGGGGGCAGCAACGAGGAACTGATCGCCCGGCTGCTGAAGGAGCGGCGGGACGAGGTCCAGCTGGCCACCAAATTTGGGTTGGTGGGTACGCCGGCGGACGGCTACACGGACATCCGCGGCGACGCCGGCTACATCCGCCAGGCCGTAGACCGCAGCCTGCAACGGCTGGGAACCGACCGGATTGACCTCTACTACATGCACCGCCGTGACCTCCGCGTTCCGATTGTGGAAACCGTGGAGGCCATGGCGGAGCTTGTGCAGCAGGGCAAGGTCAAGCACCTGGGGCTGTCTGAAGTGACGGCCCAGGAGTTGGAGGACGCCTCCGCCGTCCACCCCATTGCGGCGGTCCAGAGTGAATGGTCCATCTGGAGCCGCGACGTGGAACGCAACGTTGTTCCTGCCGCGGCCGCCCTGGGAGTGGGTTTTGTACCGTATTCGCCGCTGGGCCGGGGATTCCTCACCGGCACCGTGGACGCCTCGAGCCTGGGCGAGAAGGACTTCCGACGCCGGATCCCCCGTTTCGCCCTGGATGCTGCAAGTGCCAACCAGGCAGTGGTGGACACCGTCCGGTCCGTGGCAGGCCAGCTGGGCGCAACGCCCGCGCAGGTGGCACTCGCCTGGCTGTTCGCCCAAGGCAGGCGGCTGGGCCTGCCGGTGGTCCCCATCCCCGGCACCCGCAAGCGGCACCGGATCGACGAAAACCTGGGCGCCCTGGCCCTGGACCTCGCCCCGGCCCAACTGGACGCTTTGGACCAGGCCTCGGCCGCCGTCGTCGGTTCCCGCTCAGCGGACCCCAACTGGGTGTCCGAGGGCCGTGAATAGACTCAGGCCCATGGACTCACTTCTGTATGACCTGCCCGCCCTGACCATCCGCCGCATTTCAGTCAGCGAAATGGACAACAACGTGTACCTGCTGACAGCCAAAGGCAGCGGCGAGCAGGTGCTGATCGACGCCGCGGACGACCTTCCCGCCATCCAGCAGCTGCTGCAGGACGGCGCCGCTGACACGTCCGCACCAGCCCGGCTGGCCGTAGTCGCCACCACGCACCAGCACTGGGACCATGTCCGGGCGCTGAAGGAGCTGGTGGCCGCCACCGGGGCTTCGACCGTTGCGGGAACGGACGACGCCGGTGCGTTGCCTGTCGCAGTGGACCGGCCCCTTGGGCACGGGGACACCGTTGCCGTGGACGGCTTTTCGCTCACGGCCGTCCACCTGCGCGGGCACACGCCGGGCTCGACTGCCTTTGTGTATGAAGACCCCGAGGGGCCAACGCACATCTTCTCCGGCGACTCGCTGTTCCCCGGCGGCGTAGGCAACACCCAGAAGGATCCGGAGCGCTTCAGCCAGCTGCTGTCCGACGTCACCGAGCGGCTGTTCGGCGCCTACCCGGACTCCGCCGTCGTGCACCCGGGCCACGGCAAGCCGACGACCCTGGGCGCCGAGCGGCCGCACCTCGAGGCGTGGCGCGCCCGCGGCTGGTGAGCACCCCGCCGCTTTCCGCTACCGAATCGGACGGGCGCGCCCCGGGTCCCCGGGGGGGGCCGGCGGTT